>JAUSMG010000369.1 GCA_030645295.1 Saprospiraceae bacterium
TGCTCAAGCTCCCCATGCTTTCATAAGAGCGGCTCAGGTTGTTTTGCGTGATGGCAAAAAGTCCTTTTTCGGCTTCATCGAGCAGGTTGAATACATCGGTGGTGTCTTCGTAGGCATCGCGGATGGTTCGGGTGCTGACGCCGATGAGCTCCCGCTGTATGTGTTTTTGGGCTATGATACGGGCGTGGTATTCAATATTGGCCGCTGATGCTACGCGGTTGCTGAGTTCTACGAGGTAATAGCCGCCACCGATCTTGTCGAGTTCCCCGGCCTTTTTCAATTCCTCTGTTACCGTCAGCAGGTCCACGGGATTGGAGCGTTCGAACAATCGGATAATGGCGCGGTAAATCTGTTGGTGCGACTCCAGGTAAAAACTTTCTGGTCGAAGGGTGTCCATCACCATGGGCAGCGCTTCACGATCAAGCATAAGCGCACCGAGCACGGCTTCCTCCAGCGGCACGGCCTGCGGCTGCACTTTGCCGAACACGAAGTTGGACAAGCTCTCATTGTTCGGAGCATTGCGACGGCCTTTGCCGCTGTTGCTGCCCTGTTGGTTGCTTTGTTGATTATTGCTCGATTCGTTCATGATTGTGTGTAGACCGGAACTCCGTTCCGGTGATGATATTTCCCGGAACGGAGTTCCGGGATACAAAACGACTGCAAACCTACCTTTTGAACCCCGATATTTCTATTTGAAACAATCCGTGTGGCCGCAAATCTGTGGAGAAACCCGCCGGTAAGTGTGGAGAACCTAAGAAACTGCCCAGTTTATCCACATCGGGTTTCAGTTATCAACAGTGTTTGAAAGCGTGTTCTTGAAATTGGTTAAGGCTTGAAAAGCATTGTTTTAGCAAAAATGAACTCCTCGTTTTAGCCTGTCTTTGAGCGTTCGATATACGTCTGCTAGGTTAAGTGCAGGTTAATTTTCCACAGTGCAAAAGTTTTTATTTTGTCATTTCGCCCGCCAAAATTAACAGATTTTGTTTTAGATTCTGAAATGAATTTTGAAAAAATGTAAAACTTTTTGAAGTTTAATATTTAACGGATTTAAAACCGATTTCTAATAAAAACCTACCACTTGCTTAAAAATCCTCCCAAACTACCGTTCCCTCAATAAAATGATCAAAATATTTTAAAACAAAAGTTTGCTCGAATTACACGCCAATACGCTGAATTTCAGTATGTCATGGCTCAAACGTCCCTGCTGCTCCATAACGACTTATAAATCCTTCCCAACCTTGCAGTCCGCCGGTATGCAATACCACCACCGTACTGCCAGGGGCGAAATCGCCTTTGGAGAGCATATTATAGACTCCAAACAGCATTTTGGAAGTGTAAATTGGGTCAGGCAGGATGTTGTTTTTTTTAAAAAATGAGCGGACAAACTCCATAACAGGCGGGTGGAGCCTGGCAAAACCGCCGAAAGTGTAGTGGTGTACAATGCTGAAAGGCCGTTCAGGTTTAGGATCTCCCAACGCTGTATTGGCCAGAAGCCGAAGGATGGTTTTTTCCTCAAATTCATGGCTGCTTACCGGAAAAACCAGGGTCTCACTATCTGGAACGACAAGCCCGGCAACCACGCCAGCCGCCGTGCAGCCTGTGCCTGCCGGGGCGCAGAGATAGAGATGTTGGCCCGCTATTTCAGGATGTTGTTCTGACAATTGCACAATAATTTCCCGGGGAATCGCCGCGCAAGCCTCCAAAGCCTGGGGGGTATTTCCGCCTTCTGGAAGAAGGTAACATTGCGGAAATGCTTCGCCATAAAGTGCTTCGCCCTGATTTTTACAGGCATCGTACTGCGCTTTTGCCATACGGTCTAGCGTCATTCCATTTTCCTGACAAAATTGAAGGGTAGGATTTTGGAGGTCCGCGTATTCACCGCGCAAAACGCCAAACGTTCGGATACCAAAGATCCGCCCGGCTACGGCTACCGCATGCAGATGATTGGAAAAGGCGCCGCCGAAGGTCACAAGGCCGCCCGGGTACGAGTGTTTGATCAATGGAAACACGGCAGCCAGTTTTCGCGCTTTGCTGCCCTGGATCTCAGGATGCAACAGATCGTCACGCTTGATAAAAAGCGAGATACCTCGTTCATTCCCAGGGTGTTCGGGGATGATTTGCAGGGGAGATATGGGAAGTTGGAACGGCATTTCTGCTGCAAAGTTTGGCAACATTCCCAAAGTTAGCACCACGCCGCACTACTTTTGCTCCAACAATCCAACGTCCAACGTCCATGATCCTTATTACAGGCGCCAACGGCCAACTCGGTGAGTGTTTTCGTCAGGCCTCGGTCCAATGGCCGGCGTTAAAGTTCGTTTTTGCAGGTCCGCAGGACTTTGATATTAGTAACCGTGCGGCCGTACGGGCTTATTTTGATTCCTCTCAGGCAGAAAAATTCAAGTGGGTGATCAACTGCGCTGCTTACACGGCGGTGGATAAAGCCGAGAGCGAGCCAGATAAAGCGCAGAAAATCAACGTATTGGGCGCAAAATATCTGGCAGAAGCCTGTGCCATACGGGATATTCCATTCGTGCATTTCAGCACAGACTACGTCTATCACAATCGTCAAAATACCCCGTTTTTAGAGACTGATCCCGTGAGTCCCAAAGGCGTGTATGCCCGTACAAAACTCGCGGGCGAGCGCGTCGCTTTTCGAGTACAGCCGCTCACCATGGTTATCCGCACCTCCTGGGTGTATTCAGCCTTCGGACAAAACTTTGTAAAAGCCATGCTCCGTTTGGGTCGGGAACGCGCCGAATTGAACGTAGTGGCCGACCAAATCGGTTCGCCAACCTACGCGCCTGATCTGGCCGAGGCGGTGTTGAATATCATCCAAAAAGTAGAAACCGGCGAAGTGTCAAAGGAGTCCATTGCAGGCATCTGGCACTATTCCAATGAAGGCGTGGCGAGTTGGTACGATTTCGCTGCGGCCATTTTCGAACTTGAAAATATTCCTTGTCATGTGCGGCCCATTGCGACCAGGGATTACCCAACTCCTGCCCAACGCCCGCCGTTCAGTGTGCTGGATAAGCACAAGATAAAGGCTGCGTTTGGGCTTGAGATCCCGCATTGGCGGGAGAGTTTGCGGCGGTGTTTGGCGAATTTATCTTGACTACCTCCAAATGCTCCTCAACTTGTAAAAACTCCCTTTGTTGATCTGAACCTTACCACCTTCTGAAAATATCTTAAGCCGGTTAAAATCCTCCTGCGGGAAAAAGATATCGGTCATTACCACAGCGCCATTATCTCCGAATAATTCCACAGAAGCAGCATCTAAAAAGAGCTGTAAACGCAGCGTTTTGCCTTCCACGAACCTTGGGGCATAATGGATGCCGGTCCGGAATTTTTTGGAAAATGAAGCGTCACCAGCCTGTTCCCGATCGCTGAAGAATGCCTTTTTGGAGGCATCATAACCAACACGGTAGCGTTCATTTTTGCTGTTGGAAACTTCAATGCCGAATTCCCCGGAGGCATTTTCGGGCAATTCAACTTCCAGTTCAATTTCAGAAAGGGTGGGGGAGAAGCCGAGTTTGTCCGTCAAATCAAGGGAGCCCTCCAGTGCTGTTTTTTCAAGATTGAACGTCTGGGCACGGAGTGTTTCCAATTCCTTTGCAGGCAGACTGAAAACCCGGTAGCCTGCAGGCGTTTGCTTCAACTCCAGGCTGCGGGGGAGCGTCATAGCGCTTCGCCAAAGTTTGGTGGGCACTACCGTGGCATAATTCCAGTTGCTCATCCAGCCGAGAAAAAGACGACGACCATCTGACTTCGGAATATCCGACCAGGTAACGCCCGCATAATTGTCGCTGCCATGATCGAGCCAAACGGCTTTTTCATTGCGGACGGATGGGGCGAAATCGGGGTCCAGGGTAAAGTTTTTTCCATCGAAATGGCCCACAAAATATTGAGTACCAGAGCCTCCCGTGGGTCCGCCCGGGTTGATGTTCTGCAGCAGCACCCATTTGCTTGTACCCTCCACGGACATTGGGAATAGATCGGGACATTCCCAAACTCCTTTATGGGTACCCTGTTCTTTGCCAAAATCGCTGAGATGCTCCCAGGTCTTTAGGTCTTTTGATCCCCAGATCTGCAAGTGGTCGCGTACGGCCAGGGCCATTACCCATTGTTTGGAGTCCTCGTGCCAGATCACTTTTGGATCTCGGATATCGGGCAGATTGTGGGTGTTTGGGATGACGGGATTGCCCGCATATTTGGTCCAGCTTCGTCCCCGGTCGTTGCTGTATGCGATGGCCTGGCTCTGGTAATTTTTGCGCCCCGCTTTCTCCCCGGCCATATCGTGATAAGTGTAAATGGCGACCAGGGGCGGCTTGCCGTCCTTTGCAAAACCGCTGGTATTGTTCCAGTCCACCACTGCACTGCCCGAAAAGATATAACCCAGAGAATCTGGATAAAGCGCAACAGGAAGATGCTCCCAGCGCACCATGTCTTTACTTACGGCGTGTGCCCAGTGCATTGGACCCCAAACCGTGGAATCGGGGTAAAACTGGTAGAATAAATGATATTCCCCCTCGTAAAAGACCATTCCGTTGGGATCATTCATCCAGCCGGTAGCGGGGGAAAAGTGGAATTGAGGCCGGTGTGGATCGTCATATCCTGCAGTAGGTGGTGTGGGCGGCATTGCAGGAGCGGGTTGTTTTCCATTGCAAGCGCTAAGCAATATACTGAGCAAAATCAGGGACAGCGGTGCGTTCAATTTTTTCATAGCGAGTTGATTTTTAATAGATTTTAAGACTGGACTCCATTCAAAAACTGCTCAATCTCCTCCTGACTGATATTCGGCGTTCCTCCCGCTTTTGTGGCTGTCAAAGCCCCTAGTGCATTGGCAAATCGGAGACAATCCTGATCGCTTGCACCCGCAAACAGTTGATTTAAAAAACCGGACAAAAAAGCATCCCCGGAGCCGATGGTGTCCTGCACTTTCACGGATATGCCCGGAACGCTGCAATAACCAGCACTACTCAAACACGCCGCGCCATGTTCACCTCTGGTTACAATGATTCTATCGAAGCCGAATTTTTTTAGAAGGGCGGCCATCTGTTCTGATTCGCCGCCTTTCATCCCGTACCAATTGGCCAGAATGTCGAGTTCGATATCGTTAACTTTTGCAATGTTGGCCTTTGGCAACAAGACTTCCAGCAAGGCTTGTGTATAAAATGGCTCCCGGAGGTTTACATCAAAAACCCGCAGCGGGGCTTTTCCGAGCAGGGCGAGCAGCGTCTTTTTGCTGTGTTCGGACCGGCAGGAAAGGCTTCCAAAAACCAGAGCATCAGCATTGGCAACAGTATCGAGCATTTCATTCGTCAGTTCGATATGGTCCCATGCAGCAGGCTGTACGATCTCGTAACTCGGGATGCCTTTTTCATCCAAAGTCACGTTGACAATTCCCGTGGGATATTCAGGGTCAGTTTGCACCAGGTCGGTCGAAACGCCCTTTTCCTGCAAGAAAGCCCGCAGCGCTTGTCCCAGTTCATCCGATCCCAACCGACTTATCATTCTGGAACGCATTCCTAAATTGTTGGTTTGATAGGCCACGTTCATGGGTGCGCCTCCGGCGATTTTTCCGGTTGGAAGCAGATCCCACAATACCTCACCAAAACAGATGACGACAGGGTTTTTCATGTGTTTAATTTATTTCTGCTCGGCACTTGATTAAATGGCCACAATACAAAAGCCCGGTTTCAACTTTATTTGTTGATGCCGAGCTGGGAATATTAGTTTGTTTTGAAAATTAGGCGTCGTGCAGTACCAAAATCGGCACCTTGGTCTGGTGCGCCAAAGAACGCGAAACGCTTTTTGCAAACAGCTTGTGCAGCAGCGAGTGTTCATGGGCCACGGCCACCAAACCATTGCAATCCGTAGATTCAAGGAAATTGTGGATGGCTTGTACGACGTTTTTGTCGTGTATATAATGATAGGAGTGTGGGATGGTGCCCAGCTTTTCGCTCAGAGATTCTTCGTGTCGTTTGTCGGGTTTTTTGTCTATATCAGCCTGCACATGGACGATGTTCAGCCCGGTATGTTGCAGATTGAGCATTTCGCGCATGACCTGCAGGGATTCTTTGCTTACCGGTAATTTAAAATCGGTGGCAAAAGCAAAGCGGGCTTTATTGCGGAAAACAGCCTTCATTGGAACCACAAAAACCGGAGTCTTGCTGGCAGAAATCACCCCTCCGGCAACACTCCCCAGCAGTACGCCGCGCAAACCGCTGGCTCCGGTGGTACCCATCACAATGAGCGAAGCGCCCAGTTCAGTAGCCGTTTGCGTAATGGTGCTTACGGGAAATCCAATTCTGCAATCCAAATGGATCTTCACCTCCTTCAGATGCGGACTACGGGTAAATTTTTTTACCCAGGTTTTCATCCCATCCAGTCGCTGTTGGACATAATCGTCCACGAAAAACGCATCGTACATGTTGTTATCCACCCCTTCGTTGGGGTAAACAACATACAGCACCGTAATGGAAAGCCCAGTGCGCTCGGCAATTTCAAGCGCATACATCATGGCGTTGTTGGCGCATTTGGAGAAGTCGGTAGGGACGAGAATGGTTTTCATAAAATGATGAAAATGTTGAGAATTATGCTTGCTCACGGTAGTCCATTGGATCTACAAATTCTTGTTGAATGTTTTCACTGGATGCTGCTTTGGCCTGTTGTTGTTCGAGCGTGAGATCGTCCGTCACAGAGGTTACCAGCCAAGACTTGCCTGATTTCCGAAATACCTGTGCGTGCAGGGCAAATTCATCCTCAAAAATCCGTTCTACCTGAAACACGGGGGTTGAAGGCTCAAGCAATATTTGTCCAGTCTTTATATTTGGCGACAATTGTTTGAGGGACATATCTTTTTCCTGCACTAAAAATTTGGCCGCGCTGCCCTTGAAGGCGCGGTGCGGCTTGCTGAAAAAAACGATCTTTAGTCCTGGAAAGGAATCCGAAAATTCGGATTGTACGGCGCCAATAGTTTTGTCGGGAGAAATGTGGAGATCCATAGTGTAGCAAGTTTTTGATGTTACAAAGTTGAATAGATTTGAAAAGCCACCAACATGACGAGCATCACCTCGGTACGTGACTTTCTGCGAAAAGTAGAGTTTTGACCAACATCACCAGCCTACCTGATCACCGTCACCCCGCTCCAGAATCCAGCGCCGGATTTTTGCCCCCACAAATTTAGACTTTTTATGCCTGTCTCTGTACTTTCGCAGCCTAAAAATGCGCCCGTATCCGGGCACACCTGCTTTCACTGTCATGATGTTTGTCCTCCTGTGCCGAACGGTGGCGAGGATCGGCTGCGCATCGGCGACAAGCATTTTTGCTGCCAGGGCTGCCAGATGGTGTACGAAATACTGAACACACACAATCTCTGCGAGTTTTACGAGCTGGATAAAAATGCCGGGCAAAGCCTTAAGAGTCAAAAGTTTGCGAAAAGTTATGCCTATCTGGACGACCCCGAAGTGCAGGAAAAACTGATCGAATTCCAAAACGGACAAACCATTCAAGTCACGTTTTACCTGCCGCAAATGCACTGTGTGTCGTGTATCTGGCTTCTGGAAAATCTCTGCAAACTCGATGCCGGTGTGACGCATTCGCGGGTTAATTTTTTGAAAAAAACCACCACCATTCAGTTCAACGCTGATCAGACTTCTCTGCGCAAGATCGCTGCAATGTTGGCGAGTATTGGCTATGCGCCGGATATTAACCTTGGCGATGTCGATGGCCCAAAACGGCCTAAAATGAGTCGACGGCTGGCCGCGCAATTGGCCGTGGCTGGTTTTGCATTCGGGAATGTCATGCTGTTCAGTTTCCCGGAATACGTTGGCATGACCCGGGAGACAGACTCCTGGTTTTCCGCTGCGTTTGGGTACCTCAGTATATTGATCTCTCTGCCTGTTCTGTTGTTCAGCGAACGCGATTATTATATCTCAGCATGGCAGGGTTTGCGCAACCGTCAACTCAATATTGACATACCGCTTTGCCTTGCTTTTCTCTCGCTTTTTGGTCGCAGCGTTTATGAAATTCTTAGCCATACAGGCGCAGGTTACCTGGATTCGTTTGCCGGATTGACCTTTTTGATGTTGATCGGAAAATGGTTTCAACAACACGTTTGGCACCAGCTTTCCTTTGAACGCGACTACAAATCTTACTTTCCTGTGGCCGCCACCCTGCGCAGCGGCGACGAAGAAACTTCTGTGCCGGTCAGCCGACTCGTGCCGGGCGACATCATTTTGATCCGCAGCCAGGAAGTCATTCCCGCCGATGGAATTTTGCTAAAAGGTTCAGCACGTGTGGATTACAGTTTTGTAACGGGGGAATCGGAGCCTGTAATGGTCCAAAACGGCGAACGGATCTTTGCGGGGGGCAAACAGATCGGCGAAAGCATTGAGATCGCGCTTACCCGACGTGTGTCCCAAAGTCACCTCACAAAATTGTGGAACAACGAGGCGTTCAAAACCAACGCCAAGGGCCAGGTGACCCAACTCGCCGATGCCGCAGGCCGCTATTTCACGTATCTGATCCTTGCCTTTGGCGGCGGCGCATTCGTGTATTGGTGGATGCAGGGCGACATGCCCACGGCCATCAATGCCTTCACTGCGGTGATGATCGTGGCTTGTCCCTGTAATGTGGCCCTGGCAATACCCTTCACGCTTGGTAACATCCTCCGAATCCTGGGCAGGCACCGTTTTTACCTGAAAAACATCAGGATAGTGGAGGCCTTTGCAGACATCAACGCCGTAGTTTTCGACAAGACCGGTACGATCACCAACGTCTCGCAGCAGGAAATGCGCTTTCAGGGTCAGCCGCTCGGATACGCTGAAAAAATTGCGATTCGTTCGTTGGTTCGACATTCGGCGCACCCATTGAGCCGTCGGCTGTACGAGTCTATGCCCGAAGTGCCGACCGAAACGCCGGAGCAGTTTGAGGAGATCCCGGGCCTGGGGATCCGGGGCGTGGTGAAAGGTCTGGAGATGAGGATTGGCTCGGCGGAGTTTGTGGAAGCAGATTTGACAACTTTTAAAAAGTTGTCAAATCTTGAACGCCCCGGTGGCGTTTTTGTCTCCATGAACGGCGAAATATTAGGCCATTTTGAAGTAAAAAGCCGCTACCGTGACGGACTGGCTCAGGTTTTGGCGTTCTTTTCCGCTCCGTCTAAACCTCATAGGTTTATAAAACCTGTGAAGTTTCAGAGCAATAACATCTTCCTCCTCTCTGGCGATCAGGATCATGAAGCTGCTGTGCTCACCTCGTTTTTCCCCGAAGCAGATACTATGCTGTTCAACCGCAGCCCGCAGGACAAACTTGAATTTGTGAAAAAACTCCAGCGCCATGGTCAGCACGTCATGATGCTCGGCGATGGATTGAACGACGCCGGCGCACTCCGCCAGAGCGACCTCGGTATTGTGGTCGCGGAAGACACCAACAACTTTACGCCAGCCTGCGATGCCATTATCCATGCCGACGAGTTTGCACGATTGCCGAAGTTCGTTCGGCTGGCCCGGGAGGGCGTTAAGATTGTGAATCTTTCCTATATCGTGGCTTTGACCTACAATGGCATTGGGCTGAGTTTTGCTGTTGCGGGCGCATTGTCTCCGTTGGTAGCAGCGGTGCTGATGCCGATCAGTTCGGTTTCGGTGGTGTTGTTTGGCGTGGGGATGAGCAATTGGGCAGCCCGGCGGGTGTTGCGCTAGGAACGTTCCCCGTAGTTTTAATGACTTTGTTTTTTCCTTTTGCCTGAAACAAGGTATTCTTGCAGCTGGCTTCAACTGCAATACTCATGACCTATATCAATAAGTTTAAAAACTGGCTAAGCGAACCCATTAACGGATATATAATCGGCTTATTTCGGGTCATTTTTGGCCTGTTTATGACCTACGAAATAGCGAACTACCTGTTTACAGGGATGGTGAACGCTTTTTTTGTATCACCAAAACTAAATTTCCCATATGAAGGCTTAGAGTGGCTGAAACCTTTGCCAGCACCGGCATTGACTGGTGTACTGTATGTAATGTTGGTATGTGCGTTCCTGATTACGTTTGGTCTCCTGATGAAATGGTCAGCAAGGCTATTTGCGGTGCTTTATCTCTATATGTTTTTACTGGATAAAAGTCTCTATAACAACCATATATACCTTTTTATACTGCTGGCCGTCCTTTTGAGTTTTACCAATGCAGATCAGTTTTTGTCCCTCCGCAAACGCAAACTTCCGGGCATCACGGTCCCCAGATGGCAGCAGTTCATGCTGGCAGCACAAGTGATGTGCGTGTATTTTTTTGCAAGTCTGATTAAAATGCGGACAGATTGGTGGGTACTGAAACAACCGGTCAGAATGATCAGTGAGGCAATGCCTGCCGATGGCTTTCTAGCCTCTTTTTATAAGTCTGAATTGGGGATCAATACGATGGTATACCTGGGGTTTTCCCTCGATTTTTTTGCCCCACTGTTGTTATGGTATAAACCGCTGCGCAAATGGGCCATCATTCCTTTTGCGCTATTTCATTATTCAAATTCCAGGATTTTTGGGGATATAGGAATATTTCCCTTCCTTATGATGGCTGCGCTCATCCTGTACTTTGAAATGGAGGAACTCCCTTTGCTGCGCAGATGGTTTCCAAAAGTAACACAAAAAAATACGGCATTGGCGCAACCGATAATCGGTAAGTGGACGCTTGGATTTCTAGTCGCCTATTTTGTCTTTCAACTGCTTTTCCCTTTGCGCGGATTGTTCCTGCCCAATGATCTGGATTATACTACCATAGGCAACCGCTTCTCCTGGCGGGTTAAGGCAGATGCGCGGACTGTTTCGGAGTTTGAGTTTATATTAAAAGATCCCGTCAGTGGACAGGAAGGGGAGATCAACTACCGGGGGATGATCAACAACGTGCAAATACAAGCCATGCTTTATGATCCAAGAATGATCAGATCTTTTGCGCATTGGATTCATGAACAAGGCGGGAAAAACGGTCTGCCCAACGCAGAAGTTTATGCCAAAATCAAATTCAGCCTCAATGGCAGACCACCGCAGTATTTTGTAAATCAGGATATGGATATGGCCAAGGTAGGTTACAGCCCTTATGAAAAATTGGATTGGGTGCTGCTGGTTGAAAAATAGCCGATAATTTTGACGAGCGCAGTCAAATTGCAACTGCATGAGCAGTGAATAAGAAATGGCTCCTTAAGCAGCATTGGATATTGATCATCTTGATAGGGCAGATAAATATTAAAATTTTTTGGTTTGATTTTTGTTGTATTTAGTGGAGGCCCGTACATTATCCAAAATTATTGGAGCCAAAACACCTTTGGTGCTGAGAATCGCCCACGTGCTTTCACAAAAAGCAGTTGAATATTTTTAGTAGTTAGTTTTGAATATATTGCTGTACATTTGGGACTTCTTTTTTTAATCCATATTTTTATCTCGTTGCATGAAAAGTCTACCTAAATTCAAGCAGCCGCCCTTCGGACGGGCTGCCAGCCATTTTCAGCAGGCCATTGTGCCGCACGCGCTGACTTTCCCCCTCGAATTTAAATTTCATCTTTTCCTGATATCCATTTTGGTGCAAAACCGCCTT
>JAUSMG010000394.1 GCA_030645295.1 Saprospiraceae bacterium
AGCGTTTGGAGATCAGACATTGCTCACCATCCGGCCCGGCGCTGTTCACCCATAGTTCGAGGGTAGCTTTGTGCGTAATGGAAAAGTTGGGCAATGTGGCATAATCCCCTTCATCACGCACCATTTTGAGTGCCCGGTGCATGTAAAAATCTTTCATGGGAGTGGCCAGAAAGGTCGTTCCTGTGCCATAACTGGCTGATTCTATGCGATAATAGCCTTGTTCATTCGTTTTTCCGGAAGTACGAACGGGCGGACGCTTCGCGTCGAACTTAGCCCCACAGAAATACAAGATTTGCCGTTTCAGAATATCGTACGATTTCTCTCCCTGCTCTTCGTCCATTTTCCAATAATGGCTCAAATCCGGGGTAAAAGAAGAGGCGGTACCTTCCATTACTTCTCTAAAATCCAGTTCGTCCAATTGCCGATGGTAAATACGCAATTCATCCATACAACCTGCCCAGCCATCGTTGCCTGTGCGACTGCCCAAGTTCAGCTCATCGGCCTGTGCAATGATATTCATCGGTGCTAAATCTACCAAAATACCATCTATGTACAAACGGCCTTGTCCGCCGCTGCCATCAAAACTGAGGGCAACGTGGTGCCAGCCATTTTTGGTGCTATCGGCAAAGACGCCACTCAGGAAAGGGGCGCCCGTGTCACTGGTCGAAATTTCTACACCCTGAGTTCCGCCAGCACTGTTTAAAGCCCTGAAATACAAGGGGAATGGCGTAAATTGAATCAATCCGGCATTGGCGGTTGCGGAGTCTGTTTTTAACCAGAAAGTGAGGGTCCAATCATCTCCCGCATTGGGCATAAAAGGCGTTGCACTGGTATCTGCCATGGCAAAAGCCCCGTCGGTCGGGTCAAATTTGGCCGAAAAACCCTGCATGGGCATCAAAGTGACCAAAGCATCGGGTACTGGACTGCCATTGGCGGTTTGTACCCAACCTGTTACCACCCCATTGGGTACCTGAAAGCCTAGCGCATTGCTGACTGAGCCTTCCCCATATACATTCAGACCGCGCACGGAATAAATATACGGGCGTCCTGGAATGACATTAAAGTCGTTGTAGTTTCGAATATTTGGCCCTACAGTGGCTAAAAAAATATCATCTCGGTAGATGTTGAAGCCATCGTTGGGCGAGGGCCCGAGCGCATCAATTTCCCAGGAAATTTGAATCCGATCGAGCAAATCGCCCTGTGTTGCCTTTACTTTTAAGGCAAATGGCGCCAATAGATACCTAGAATAAAACCCGAGGGTGGAGTTGTAAGTGACGTTGTCCACATAGCCGACAAACGTTTGGCCAACAGCCGCGGCGGTTCGGTAATTCTGGCTTTTAGCCCGAGCGGTACTACCGTAGTTAAAAAAGGTAGTACCCGAAAAGCCACTGGTATCTATCTCTGGCTCCGGGCCGCAGGGGACGACCTGTGCTTGTGCTACGCCAAGAGAGAAGCAACACAGGCCAACCAGCCCTAAAAGGTTGTGGATAAGACGCATGATCTTGTTTTTTTAAGTGAAAAAAGGTTGAATCATGCGGGTTATCGAACCCAAATCTCCACCAATCCGACGCCAAAACGTTCATTAGCAATAGACTCATCCAGGCCAGAGCCAAAATAGACATGAATGTTGTTGTCTGAATGAATTGCGGTCATCTCAACATCCATCCACATATCTCCCTGATCTGCATTCCCAAAAAAGTCGGATCTTTGTTGAAGCGATGAGCCGTTTGCACACTGATCTCCGGTAGCCCAAGTGCTAAAAAAAGCGTTACTTAACGCCCAGCCTATGGCCAGGTTGCCTCCTGCATAATCGGTAGCAAAACCCGCCCATGCTTTTTCCTGATCGTGTATTTGCCACGTGTCTATGAAAAAATAGCGGAATTTAATCTTCACCATATTGAAAGAGCCGGGAATATTAAACTGCTTTTTAAACACTTCGCCAACATTGGTAATCACGATTCCTTTTCCGGCAAACATGCCAAAATCGGCAGGGGTAGCCCCCGAAATACTTCCATTTGACCAAGCACAGGAATTGCTCCCCTGCGGACGTTGAGATACCTGCCAACCTTCGGAACCCCCTCCAATAAAGTCATCCACATCCACCAATCTCCAACCATTCAGACCATTATAAGAAACATTGCCATTATTATTGATGGCAAGCCCATTAGTGGTCGTGCCGCCCCCAACCGTCAGATTGGTATTAATCTCTACGTTTGTACCCGTTACTTCCAACATTTCTGTATTATTGGCATAAAGGGCTACTTTGCCATCGGCAGTGGAGAACATCCCGCTGTCATTGTCGCCGCTATTGCCCTTGAAAGCGTAGCCATTTTTATCTATACCATTTAAGCCTGGTGCACCTCCTCTGGCCTTCACTCCACCTTTCAACGTGATACTATCTGCCTGCACCAAACCTGCGCTGGGGAATTTATTGCTTTGTCCAATCAGCGAAAGTGCATACGGCGCCGAAGTCAATAAGATCCGTGGCGATAATTCCGCTGACCCCACAGTTACCCCCAGGTAATACAAGGTATTGAAGGCAACATTCAAGGGGAATGCCGGATTGGCGCCCAATGTAGCACTGTAAATACCACTACTTACCTCCAAGGCAGGTTGAGTCTCCATCCAAATGGCCGTTCCGCCAGTTTCCATTTCGTATAACTTGAATGTGACATTGTAGGTGCCGTCTTCCACAGCAACGCCATTGGCTTTTTTCAGAATACCCTGAATGCTTAGGGTTGGATCAAGTTGAGCCTGAATTTGGTTGATGGATATCGAGATAAGTACCAGCAAAAGCGAAAACCGTAAAATCTGTTGCATGAGAAAGTGATGTTAAGCGTATTATATCTTAGATACCCCTAAGATATTAAAATTTTATTGTTGTGTGTTGTCAAAGGTAGTTAGCGCGTGGTGTATTGTTGATTAAATTTTCAAAAAGATTTTCTGGAAGACGGCTGGGAAGCCAAACAATAACTTGTCTGTTCAGAAAAAACATCCCTGTCTATCCAATGACAGACAGGGGCGTTTGGAAAGTTGGCTATTAGTTTTATGCTGTTTTAGTACCCAATAGGGCAAAAGAAGTTTTACTCGATACGATGGGCAAATAAAACTCTCTGCTTTTTTAATCAAATGCATAGAACGAATCCCCAATGGCAATGGCTTTGTTCCGAGCCGCGTCGCTTGTATAGGCGATGGCGATAACAAGGTTTGTGCTGCTTTTTTGATCCAACAATGTAATAATTACCGCACCTACGCCATCTTTGGTGCCCTCAACATAATAGCCTGTGAAATCATCAATTTTAAGTTCATCCACATCTGTAATGTTATCGTATTCCATTTCTTCTGCAGCGGCCACAAGCGCCTCTGCCAGGGTCTCTTCTGTAACCTCGCCGTCCTGTTCAGCATAAATGGTCAAAAACAAGTCACTGCTTTCGGCACTAAATTCATTCGCATTGTTGGCCGTGACACGCAGGTTTCCAGGTGCACTGAAGCCAACTCCATGGGTGTCCCAACGCAAATCTACTTGCGCAAAGGCTGTGTTGAGCATGAATGTACAGGCAAGGAGCAGGGTTGCTTTGAATAGTTTTCTCATGATAGAAATTTGAATGGTGAATGTTAATTAGCGGAGATACGTTTTCTCCATACTGAAATGGTTTGTTAGACCAAATTCCGGGATAAAGGTAGACGGGTCGCTCCTAAATGTGTACGCGTTATGATCTTCAAATGCATCTTCCCCAAATATTCCTTCGTAGGTTGCCTTGAACGGTTTGCGAAACCCGGGTGTTTTTTCTTTCAGACCTTGCTTGAACCTGATCACCACCGCAAACTGTGCCGCCCCTGAAGCATTTATTGAATAAACAGCAACAGCCAACCCATTGGCTTGCCATACTTTTTTCCGTTGCGCCAGCATTTTTCTAATTTTATCCGCAGATCCAATCTTTGGATAGAGATGGTCTATCTGAATTTTATCAGAAAAGTCGCCGACAGCCACTGTGCTCAGCGAATCTTCATACACAGAGTAAGTCGCTGACTGTCTATCGGTTAAATACATAGCCACATTCTTATGCCAGTCAGTGTTGTGTTCATCGCCCAGATTGCCTCTGGTATCAAGCCCCTCCCAGCTATTGGGTCCCTCGGTGATGTGGTAACCGCCCATGAAAGTCTTGCTCATAATATGGAAATGGTTGAAAAAGTTACAGGTATGGTTGGTTAATTTAGGCCCAAAGCGCATAGCCCCAGGTGATGTCTTGTATTGATCTGGTAAAACAAATGTTTTCGTGTTGCACAGAACTCCTTAGGAATATTACCTTCGTCCCGTTCCTTCGATGGAACAATATTGACACTAAACTTCCGGGATTCCGGGCGGCATTGTCCCAGTAATGGTTTTTGTTGTCCGAAAGGGCTGGTTTACTGACCGAAGCAAAGCGGCAGTACGTTTTTTGGAACCAATTCGGGCCGAGTTCTAAGACAAACACATACCTTATAGAAGCATTCGATTACATAAGCAAACACGGTTTCTTCATGCCTGCTACAGCATTTTCTTCTTCCTTGCCTTTTGGACTAGCCCTTGTGATGGGGGTTCTGATTTCCTTCCCAAACCATCTCCTTTTTAGCCAAACCAACGCACTCTACAGCCTCGAACAACGATTTGCCATCGAACCATCCGACGCGCAAAAACTCGAACTGCTAAGCCAAATGACGACTTTGTCTTTTGGAGTGGATTTCAAACTCGCTTTGGTGTATGCGAAGCGGGGTGTTGCACTTGCGGAAAAAACCGGCGACAAAGACTGGCAACCCAAATTTTACGAAATGCAGGGACGGATGCACGCCAACCTTGCCCATCTGGACTCGGCCATGCTGTTTTTTGACAAAGCCATGGCTGGCTACACCGCAGTAGGCAACAAAAAGGGCGAGGCAACTACCTATTTCAAAATTGCCTGGGTACATAAACGTAGAGGAGAGATTGCCCAGGCCATGGCAGCCGACCTGCAGGCATTGCGGCGCATGGAAACATTGGGCGACCAGGAAAAAATCGCCGATGCCCTGGGCCGGGTATCCGATGATTTGAGTTTACAAGGAAGACACGCAGAAGCACTGGAATATGCCCGCAGGGCCATTGATATCTGCCAAAAAAACAATTTTAAACTGGAATTGCCTTTCGCCTTGCGCTATGCCGGGGATGCCAGCATTGCTATGGGCGAAAACGCTCAGGCCCTGGATTATTACAATCAAGCCCTCGAACTGACGCGCGCAACAGATCCATCACTCAGCAGTATTGCAGATATTATCAATAGTCGTGGCAACGCGTTAAAACGCCTGGGGCGCTATGCAGATGCGCTGGAAGACTACAAAGTCTGTTTGAGCAATTCAGAAAAGGCAAATTATCCTGGTGGGATTTTAACGGCCATCGCCAACCTCGGGGAGCTCAATTTGTTGATGGGGAATTACGCGGCAGCCTTGCCTTATCAGTTGAAAACCATCGCATTGCAGGAAGAATCCGGCGACCTTGGCAACCTGACCGAAAATTATGGTCACGCGAGTACGATCTATGAGCAGTTGGGGGATTACAAATCTGCTTTGTTGTATCAAAAAAAAGCCCGTAAGATGCGGGACAGTACTGCATCCGTCCAAAGTGATGCCGCGGTTTCAGCGCTCCGTACCCAATACGAAACCGAAAAGAAAGAAGCGACCATCGCAGCGCAGGGGGATCAAATTGCTCAGCAGCGTTTGGTGCAATGGCTTGGTTTTGGCCTGGTAGCCCTATTGCTCGGATTTCTGTTCTTTGGCTATCGCAGCTACCGCACCCGTACCCGGAATAACCTATTGTTGGCCGCCAAAAATGCCGAGAATGAACTGCTGTTGAAGGAAATCCACCACCGTGTAAAGAACAATCTCGAAATCGTATCCAGTTTGCTGGCTTTACAGTCGGCCCAAATTGACGATCAGGGTATCAAAGACGCCATGCAGGAGGGCCAAAACAGGGTGCAATCCATTGGCATTGTACACCAAAAATTGTATCAGCGCGATAATCTCGCTGCTATAGAAATGAAAGATTACTTCCTCAACCTCAGCGAAAGTATCCTTGATTCCTTCGGCGCGGAAGAGCGCGTCAGCATCGAATGTGCTATGGATCAATTGGATGTGGATATCGATACAGCCGTGCCACTCGGACTCATCGTCAACGAACTGCTCACCAATACGCTGAAATACGCTTTCCCAAATGGAAGAAAAGGCAATGTCCGGATCAAACTGGAAAGGAATCTTGCCGGAAACTTGCTCCTGGAGGTCGCCGACGATGGGGTAGGGAAGAGCGGCCTGACAAAAGGCACAGGTTTTGGTGGCCAATTGATATCACTGCTCACCCGCCAATTGAGCGGTTCCATGCGAGAAGAAGTGAAAAACGGCACCACGATCTATTTTGATTTTAACCTGAAGAAAGCGGCATGACGGACGATCCCATTAAGATTCTGGTAGTAGAGGATGAAATGATCATCGGCGCCAAGGTGTCCATGTTTCTTACAGAACTAGGCTATGAGGTGACGGGTATTATACCTCGAGCCGAAGAAGCGCTGTTGCAATTGAGCGAGAACAAGCCGGATATTGCCTTGCTCGACATCCAATTAAAAGGTAATATGGATGGCATTGCGCTGGCGAAAGTATTGCATCAAGAGTACCAGATCCCCGTGATCTTTCTGACCGCGAATTCCGATGATGTTACGTTCAACCGGGCAAAGGAGGCAAAACCTTATGCTTTTCTTGCCAAACCGTTCAAAAAACTGGATTTGCAACGGGCTTTAGAATTGACCATCAGTCTAATGGCAAATCAGCAGCCCCGGACGGAGCAAAAGGGTCAATCCCCAGGTGAAGAGACCCCGTATATTCTCCGTGACCGCATTTTTGTGCGGAATAAGGACCGCATGGTAAAAATTCTGTTTGAGGATATTTATTATATTGAAGCGGAAAGGAACTATTGCCGCATTTTCACCAGTACCAAAGAGTATCTGCTGACAATGCCCATGAAAAGTCTGGAGGATCAATTGCCCGTAACGCTGTTTCAGCGCATTCACCGCTCCTACATTGTCAACCTTACGCAAGTAGATGAAGTAGACGAAAATGCAGTATTTATTGGAGAGAAATCCTTGCCGTTGAGCAAGTCATTGCGGGAAGAATTTATGATGAGAATACGAACGGTGTGAAAATATTGGCATAAAGCAGGTCAGAGAAAAATTGAAGCGTGGCAAAAGTGAATTGAGGCAATTTTACCTGTGGCGCCAGTTTTGTTTTGCCGTAATCAATAAATCGCTTTCATAGACTGCGAAAAAAAAGCCCCCATCGATCCGTAGACCGACAAGGGTGCACTGCTCATCTCCAACTTCTTGAGCATCTTTGCAGGTAAATATGAAATTTTATAATCGCCGCTCTAAATCTGCCATCGGTGTATTATTCGGCTTGAGTACCTTGTTAATCAATTGGTTAGCACACTACTTTCCAGAATTTGTCGAGTGTTGGTACAGCCGTGGCCTTTTTCAAGGTATACGTTTTGGCTTCGACTGGACGCTGGGTCAATTGCCTTTTCCGTCCTTTTACTTGTTTTGGATTGGAATCGTTGCGTTTTGGATATGGTTGTATCGCCACCGTCCGAAACTGGATGGCCTACTTCAAAAACTTGCGTTCTGGTTTGCCCGAATCTTTGGATTTGCAGGCATTTTGATCGGCCTGTTCTTCTGGTTATGGGCTTTCAATTATGCCAGAATTCCCTTGGAAACCCAATTGAGTTTAGACGTACAACTATTGGATTCAACAGCACTTTGGCAAGAGCTGGAGTATGAAACTCAAGAGCTGGACTCCTTGCGCACATCGCTGGTTGGTAACGATACCAATGCTTTAGAAGGCAAGCACTTTTGGCCAGATCAGGCAGAGAATACCATCCGACTGGCAGTAGAAAAATGGCTGGCAAGCGAAAATTTCCCGGTAGTTGGTCACGTCCGCAGTCGCTTTATTTATCCCGAGGGAACCTTGTTCAAATTTGGCGCATCCGGCATTTATTGGCCTTTTATCGGTGAAGGAAATCTGGAAGCTGGTATGCACCCATTGCGAAAACTGCCCTCTATGGCCCATGAAATGAGTCACGGCTATGGTTTTTGCGATGAAGGTGTCTGCAATTTTATTGCGTATGTGGCTTGCGCTGAGCATTCTAACCCCTACATCGCATATTGTGCCCACCTGGATTATTGGAGTTCAGTGGCGAGGGCTTGTTTGGAACATGACCCAAATCGATATGAAGGTCAATTTCGACCGGGTATTCCTCAGGGTATTGTCGCGGACATCCGGGCAATTCGCAAGCAAAACAGCAAGTTCCAGGAGCTTGCTCCGGCCATACGGTACGAGGTCTATGACTCTTATTTGAAAGCACAGGGTATTGAATCGGGTATGTTGAATTATGAGGAGGTGCTGATGCTGGTGCGGGCCTGGCGGCAGAAGCGATTGGATTAATCACATATCCTGTCGTCGCTCCATTCAAATCTCAGATCATTGTTTTTGCCCTTGAATTGCTCGCCCACTTGTTTCATTTTTTGAAGTGCCGCCGGGGTCAACATCTTAATGTGGAAATACAGCTGCTGGCGCGGGTCTGACGAAAAAGCAGGGTTTTTAATTTGAAAACACCACTTTTGCCCATCAGAACTGTATTGGCATGAGCAATAATGAACAAAAATCAGGTTGGGAGTTGATGAAGGTGATCTTCGCAAGTTCGCTGGGTACCCTGATAGAGTGGTACGATTTTTACATTTACGGTGCGCTGGCGCCCATTATCGCCGTTCAGTTTTTCCCTTCAGAAAATCCTACTGCGGCGTTTCTGGCAGCATTGGCCACTTTTGCGGCAGGCTTTGTGGTGCGACCTTTTGGCGCCCTGGTATTTGGGCGCCTGGGCGACCTGGTAGGCCGCAAGTACACCTTTCTGGTTACTTTATTGTTGATGGGTGTTTCCACTTTTGCCATTGGTTTTGTGCCGACGTATAAGGAAATCGGCTTTGCTGCCCCCATCATCATTCTGGTCTTGCGTCTCATACAAGGCCTGGCTTTGGGCGGCGAATACGGTGGCGCGGCGACTTATGTGGCCGAACATTCGCCCGTAAACCGGCGCGGCTATTACACCTCATTCATTCAGACTACGGCGACTTTGGGCTTGTTGCTTTCCCTGGGGGTAATTCTGACGACAAAAAACGCCTTGGGAGATACTGTATTCAACGATTGGGGCTGGCGGGTACCATTCTGGGCTTCTATTATTTTGGTTCTTGTTTCAGTCTATATCCGTTTAAAAATGGCGGAATCGCCCTTATTTTCAAAGATCAAGCGCGAGGGCAAAATCTCGAAAAACCCATTGAAAGAGTCATTCACCCAAAAGCCAAACCTGAAATTGGTGCTGCTTGCGCTTTTTGGTGCGGTGATGGGGCAAGGCGTGGTGTGGTACACGGGGCAGTTTTATGCACAGACTTTTATCGAGCGGACGCTGGGTGTGGAATTCGAGCAAACGCGCTACATCTTGATGATCGCGATTCTGGCTGCGACGCCCTTTTTCCTGGTGTTTGGCGCTCTGAGCGACCGAATTGGGCGCAAGCCTATTATGCTGGCTGGCATGCTGCTGGCGGTGCTCAGCTACCGGCCGATTTATCAAGGAATGTACAATTTGACACAAATGCCGCCCCAACAGGAAATTCGGAATAAACACCTTCTACGCGTCCCTGATGAGAACACTTTAATAGTGGACAAAGGGGACAGTCTTTTTATAACCAAAAAATGGACTGGAGCATATGGTTTGATTATTAGAACTGAAGAAAAAAGGACAGTATCTGCAGATAGATCGGTGCCTGTGAATACCATGACTTCACGGACTGTTTGGTTGAGTGGATTAGATTCTGGTAGTATTCCACCCCCTTTTTGGAGTATGACTTTTCTTGTATTTCTCCAAATTCTATTTGTCACGATGGTATACGGCCCCATTGCCGCGTTTTTGGTTGAATTATTCCCCACGCGCATACGATACACTTCCATGTCTTTGCCTTATCATATTGGCAACGGCATTTTTGGCGGGCTTACCCCATTGATTGCCACGCGACTAGTTGACGTTTCCAAAACCGCTGACAACCCTGCAGGCGATCCATTTGTGGGGCTTTGGTATCCGATCATTATTGCGGCAGTGTGTTTTGTAATTGGATTCTTTTATTTGCCAAACAAGCGGGATCCGGATGAATTTAACACATAACCTTTAATATGATACCTTTAAAAAAAACCGCGTAGCGGTGACAATATGGTAAAACAATACGCAGGCATTATCTGGATAGCCCTGGCTGCATTTGGTGTGTACATCATGGTCCGCCAGGCCGAAATTGAATTCGACCAAAATCCTGCCCTTGACACGCGCATATTTTGGTACACCATCATTCCCATCTTCACGCCCATAATGTTCGGGCTTGGGTTATTTGGCTACTATTGCCTGAAAGGGGAGTACGGCCAATCTAAAGTCTGACCATAATGGTTTCCACCACTTCTTCGGTCGGAGCGATGAGCTCGATGAGTTCGCCCGTTTCCTCATCTATAAAACTCTCTTTTTCTCCTTCAATTTTTTTGAGTGTTTCCTCGTGCAATTTAATTCTCCCCTTCAGGAACTCAAAGTCATCGTGTAATTTACACCAGATTGGGTCCCTGTCGAATTTGAAAACCGACCGTTTAATGTTCGTCACTTGCGCATCAGCATAGTTGAATGACTTCAACCCCGTTTCCTGTGCCAACACAAGCGCAGCCGACTTTATTTGTTCCATGACAGTTGAGAAATAGACCTCATAACGCTTCATCTCGACGTACACTTTCAACAAGTCGTATTGGCCACTTGAAATCACCTCCTCCGCATCTGATTCGGCCAGGGCGACCAGTCCTTCTTTGCTAAGTCCGCGTTCCAGCGAGCCGATTGGCTTTACAAGTCCCATAATGCAGATATTTTAAATAGAATGGAATTGAAATCGGAGCAATTATACGGCGAAAGGCCACAACCCGCTATTTTTGGCGCAATGAATCTGCCTGTACAGACTACTGGATATTTTGACATTGGATCAGCGTCCAACGCCCACCCTCCGCAAACATGACTACTCAAATCAAGAGCCTCGCTGAATACCACGAAGTATACGCCCGCTCCATCGCCGACCCTGAAGGATTCTGGGCCGAGCAAGCCGCCACGTTTCAATGGAAAAAACCCTGGAAAAAAGTGCTGAAATGGAACTTCCGCGAACCAAAAATCCAATGGTTTGTCGGCGGCAAACTCAACATCACCGAAAACGTACTAGACCGCCACCTGGCCAGCCGGGCCAAACAAACGGCCATCCTCTGGGAGCCCAACGACCCCAAATCCAAGCCGCGTAAGATCAGCTACAAGCAATTGTACCAGCAAGTCTGCCAGTTCGCCAACGCCCTAAAAGCCCAGGGTATCAAAAAAGGCGAACGGGTTTGCATCTACATGCCCATGACCCCGGAACTGGTCGTGGCAGTGTTGGCCTGTGCCCGTATTGGGGCCATTCACTCCGTGGTTTTTGCAGGATTTTCGGCGGTTTCAGTGGCAGACCGTATCAAAGACTCCCAATGTGTGGCGGTCATCACCTCGGATTTCAATGCGCGCGGCGCTAAAAATATTCCCGTAAAATCCATTGTGGATGAAGCACTTGCGCTGGGCTGTGATTCCGTGAAAACGGTCATCGTCCACAAAAATACGGGCGATCATGTGCATTGGCACAAGGACAAGGACATCTGGTGGCACGATGCCATTGCCGGTAAACGCAAATCATGCAAGGCCCAGAAAATGGATTCCGAAGACCCGTTGTTTATCCTGTATACCAGCGGTTCGACCGGCAAGCCAAAGGGCGTGGTACACACCCACGGCGGGTATATGGTGTACACCGAGTACACCTTCCGCAACGTTTTCCAATATCAGGAAAATGAAATTTTCTGGTGCACGGCCGATGTTGGCTGGATCACGGGACATTCCTACATTATCTACGGACCGTTGCTGGCAGGGGCTACCAGTTTAATGTTTGAGGGTGTGCCGACTTTCCCCGATGCGGGCCGGTTTTGGGATGTCATCAAACGCCACAAAGTCAACATTTTCTATACGGCGCCAACCGCCCTTCGCGCCCTCATGGCCGCCGGCGATCGATTTGTAAAAAACCGCCGGATGCCTTCGCTTCGGGTACTCGGTACCGTCGGTGAACCCATCAACGAAGAGGCCTGGAACTGGTACAATGAAAAGATCGGAAAAAAACGCTGTCCCATCGTCGACACCTGGTGGCAAACGGAAACAGGTGGGATTTTGATTTCCCCGATTGCGGGCATCACGCCTACGAAGCCTTGTTTTGCCACTTTACCTTTGCCGGGTGTTCAACCCGTGCTGGTAGACGCTAATGGCAAAGCGTTGAAAGGCAATGATGTAGAGGGTATGCTGTGTATCCGGTATCCCTGGCCCGGTATCCTCCGCACGACCTGGGGCGACCACGAACGCTGCCGCCAAAACTACTTTGCAGCCTTCAAAAACCTGTACTTCACCGGCGACGGGGTGAAGCGCGATCAGGATGGCTACTATCGCATTATTGGACGGGTGGACGATGTGATCAATGTTTCCGGACACCGCATTGGCTCTGCGGAGGTGGAAGACGCGATCAACAATCACGACAACATCGTGGAAAGCGCCGTAGTGGGCTACCCGCATGACATCAAGGGACAGGGTATCTACGCCTACGTGATCACCACTCATATTGTGGAACATACCGAGACTTTCCGCAAAGAGGTCCTGGATCTGGTATCCAAAGAAATCGGCCCCATTGCCAAGCCAGACATTATCCAGATCGTACCGGGACTGCCCAAGACGCGTTCCGGAAAGATCATGCGGCGGATATTGCGCAAGATCGCCGAAGGGGATACCTCGAATCTGGGCGATATTTCAACATTGTTGAATCCGGAAGTGGTGGAGGAGATCAAATTTGGAGCGAAGGCAGTATGAGTTGGGGTATATAGTCCAAACAATTGTCTCTTGGGGTTGTTTTTCCATAGATTTTGAGTCCAGAAAACAAACAAAACCATCGTCGTGACGATGGCAAGGACTTTTTACCACTACAATTTAAATTAAATACACCATGGACAACAAAGAGATTATCAAGAACATGCCTTTTATGTCTCCGCTTACCAGCAGGATGGACGCTTCCAAGGAAAAAGGTTTTACAGAGAATTTTGAGGTTGTTTCTGCCACTACCATGGTAAATCATGACACTGGAATGGAATATCAGCCAACGGATGCCACGATTGTAGACCATTACCGTTTTGAAGGCGTTTCTGATCCGGGCGATAACAATATTCTGTATCTAATTGAAACCTCTGACGGGATAAAAGGCACTCTGGTCGCGCCATACGGATCGGATTGTCCTGCACATGTTGCTGATTTTGTGGCGAAGATTCCCCAGATGGATAAGCTACATGCTGGAATCTCGCCGGACACAAAAAATGCGCAAACGCCGCTTGATGTCACTGATCCCAGCAACACCACCAGTGCCGGTTAAAGGGTATTTTGGCTGAATTGCTTCACCCATTTCAGACCGGTCATTCACCTTTTTTTGCCCATGCGCCTTTTTCTTTGCTTAAGCATCCTGCTGCACTGCATCCCCAGCCTCCACGCCCAACACCAGGCCTATTTCCCCGACCCCGACACCAGCATCCAACGCCGCCTCGAAGACTGGCAAGACCTTAAATTCGGCCTGTTGATGCACTGGGGCGTATATAGTCAATGGGGGATTGTGGAAAGCTGGAGCATCTGTCCGGAAGATCTCTCCTGGGCAACAGGCGGACGAAAACCGGGCCTGGCCGACAACTACCATGACTATGTAACGGCCTATGAAAAACTCCCCCAAACCTTCAATCCAACCCGATTTGAACCTGAACGTTGGGCCGCGGCCGCTAAAGATGCCGGCATGAGATACGTCGTGTTCACCACCAAGCACCACGACGGTTTTTGTATGTTCGATTCGAAATTCACGGACTACAAGATCACTGGTTCGCAAAGCCCTTTTGCCAGAGATCCGCGCAGCAATGTTACCAAAGAGATCTTCTCCGCTTTTCGAAAGGAAGGATTTTGGACCGGGGCCTATTTCTCCAAACCGGACTGGCACTCAGACGATTACTGGTGGAAACAATTTCCACCCAGCGACCGAAATTGCAACTATTCCATTCAAAAATACCCTGATAAATGGGCAAAATTCAAGCAATTCACCCACAACCAGATCGATGAACTGATGTCGGATTACGGCAAAGTGGATATCCTCTGGCTGGACGGGGGCTGGGTGCGCAT
Source organism: Saprospiraceae bacterium (assembly GCA_030645295.1). Lineage (GTDB taxonomy): Bacteria > Bacteroidota > Bacteroidia > Chitinophagales > Saprospiraceae > M3007. The sequence continues at coordinate 14,378 of JAUSMG010000394.1, forward strand.
CAAAACCGATGAAGAGATCAAAACGGAACTTTCCGAGGTCTACGAAAACAGCCGCTGGACCCGCAATCCACAAAGTCAGGATATCGATATGGCCGGAATGGTTCGTGCTGCCCGCGCCAAACAACCCGGGCTTATTGTAGTGGACCGCGCAGTGACGGGGATCCACCAAAACTACCTTACGCCGGAACAACATATCCCGGAAACCGGCCTCCCGTACCCCTGGGAAACCTGCATGACCATGGCCGGAAGCTGGAGTTATGTCCCAAACGATCAATACAAACCCACCGATGAGATCCTTGAAAAACTAGTGGACATCGTAAGCAAAGGCGGCAATTATTTGATCAACATTGGTCCAAGTCCGGAAGGGGAGTGGCACGATGCTGCGTACGAGCGTCTTCAGGAAATCGGCGCCTGGATGAAAGTCAACAGTGAAGCCATTTATTCCACCCGGATGTTCAGCACATTTGGAGAAGGTGAGCGTATCCGTTTTACCCAATCGAAAGATGGCAAAACCCGGTATGTATTTCTATTGGATGCGCCGGAAGACAAATTATTGTTGACCAGAATGCCTTTTTCCAAAAACACAAAGGTCAGTCTGTTGGGAAGGGCTGGGGAATTGCCCTGGAAGTCGACCAAAGATGGTGTTGAGATCCAATTTCCAGTTGAGATAAAGTCTTTGGGGCGACATGTCTGGGTTTTGAAGGTAGAATGAGAGGGGGGAACACGGATGAACTGTGATTACCGATTCGTCTTTAGACACATCGATACCGATGAAAATGTTACTGTGAGATTGCATGGTTGTACTAATTTTGTGATGAACAGATTAAGAAGTGCTCACCACCCGGCACCTATCATCGTAACGCAGGCTCCTGGGCCTATTGAACTGTCCAGTTTTTGGTGATGAGCGGGGGAGCGGGGACTAACATCCGTGACGGGATCATGGTCCCAATAACGCGTCAGTCTTTTTCCGCTCCCTACTTCTTTGCCTCAAAAAAAAGCACTTTC
>JAUSMG010000031.1 GCA_030645295.1 Saprospiraceae bacterium
GCTTTTGCTGCTTGTTCTACCGCTCCACCGCGTCCGCTTGAACCTGCTTTCTTTTATTGGGAAACGACCCTGGATATAACGTCCGCCGAAATTGAATTATTGGATTCCTTAGCATGCAAAAAACTGTATATCAAAAGATTAGACATTGGACGCAATGCCGGATCGGGCGAAATTGAACCCTATTCCCTTACTGAAATAACCGACACGATAATACTGTCTCGTTTCGCAGTCATTCCCACTGTTTTTATTACCAACGAGGTGTTCAAAAACATTTCGGAACAAAAAATGGAATGGCTTGCCATAAAAATCGCGGAAACCTGTGCCCTGCCCCATTTGCATGGGCTGCTGTTCGATTGCGACTGGACGCCCTCCACCCGCGACGCTTTTTTTCTTTTTTTGAAAAAAATTCGCGGCAAACTCCCCCCTGGTACAAGCCTTGAAGCGACCATTCGGCTCCATCAGTACAAATTCCCCCAAAATACCGGCGTGCCGCCCGTAGATCGCGGGATGCTCATGTTTTACAATACAGGAGATGTAGACGAAGAGGGCGAACGCAATACCATTTTTCATCCCGATGATGCGCTAAAATACGTGGAGGGCGCGCCCAAAAATTACCCGCTTCCCCTGGATCTGGCCTTGCCGCTTTTCTCCTGGGGACTGGTTTACCGCGAGGGCGAACTCTGGAAGATCGTGCCTGGACCGCTTCCTTTGGAAGAAATGCGGAACAGTAAAAAATACGAAGAGCAGCCCGCCACGGAACCCTACTCTGCCCGCTTATGGGAAGTGAAGGAAGGCACATTCCTCGGGGGCCATTACCTTCGCCTCGGCGACCATTTGCGGGTTTCGGCGGTTTCACCCGAGCTGCTTTTCAAATCTGCCAGCATCGCTCAAAAACTCGATCTGGCCAACGATGCCACCCTGGCTTTTTTCCATTTGGGCATTGCCAGATCAGAACATTTTTCTGCACAACTGCTTGATAGTGTATGCAAAACCGTACGAAAATGACTTTGGACCCTCGATGCTGGACCTTGGACCTTGGACACTGGACCTTGGAACTTGGATGCGGGAACTTGAAACTTGGAACTTGGAACTTGGACCTTGGGCGTTGGGCATTGGTCCTTGCCCCACTGCTGATTTTCAGCTCCTTCACTCCATACCATGCGCCAAGCCCTTGTGTGCCGCACAGCCAACCATTTTATGGGTACAGTTTTATTGATGCCGATTTTGTGGATGCGAGCGCGGCTTATGCGCCGTTTTTCCTGCGGTTTGGCGACTATTATGAGCTGAATTACAACCCGGTTGAAATTCAGAAAAAGGAAAATTGTGAGGAATGGAGCGAGCGCTTTTGCAGCAAAGCCAAATGGGAGGAAGTGGCTGCGGTAATCTATGCATCAGACGAATACGAGCTCGCCAGCCTGCACATATCGGCCAGTGATCCCAAGCGCAGAACACCGCTGCCGTTTCGATTGGAAGACAATGATTTTGCCTATGTGGTGGCCTACAACGGCTGTGTGGAGGTGACCCGGTACCTCACCTTTGCCAAACGCTGTGAAGAACACGTGGTGGCGCGGGGCGACAAATGGATCGCCAGCCAGCGAAATGTATCGGTAATGCTGGATCTGATCCAGGAGGGTAAACAGCGTTTTGAAGATACCCAATCGCATTTTGTCCGGATGCGTTACGCCTATCAACTGGTGCGCCTGGCGCATTACGCAGGCGCCTGGCAAATGACCCTCGACCTTTTCAACGAACTGATGCCCAAGGTGGACCGGAAGAAAAAAAGCGTGATCTTTTACTGGACCCTGGGCCATGTAGCCGGGGCGATGCAGAAATTGGGTATGTACCCCGAAGCAGCTTACCGTTATTCGCTCATTTTCCGGAGCTGTCCGTCCAAGCGTTCTCAGGCTTATCGGAGTTTCAAGATCCGCAACGACGACGACTGGCAAAAAGCCCTCCGGCTTTGCAACAGCGATGCCGAGAAAAGCACGCTCTACATTCTTCGTGCAGGGGGTTCGCACACCTGGGCGGTGGCCGATATGGAGGCGATCTATGCTCTCGATCCTCAAAACCCGCAACTCGAACTCCTGCTCGTGAGCGATGTGCAGGAACTGGAAAAAATATTCCTCCGCACATCGGTCACCGACGAGAAAAATGGCCGGGCATTAGGCAAACTCAAGCGCGAAGCCGCCTCCAAACATTTGCTCAACCTGCAAAAATTCGTGCGCCGCGCCATCCGGGAACAACAGATCCCCGACCCTAAAACCTGGCGGGCCGTGGACGGCTATCTTGAATTGCTTGCCAACGACCGTTACGCCGCGGCCAAAACCTGGGATCGGCTGGAAAATGACCTGGACAGCAGCAAACCGGATAAAAACATCTTCCAGCAACTGGAAATATGGCGTTGTGTGCTCGCCGTTATGAATCTGGATACCACCGCTACCGATACGGTGGATCACCTGGCTTACAAGGTTCGCAGCCTGGCAGCGTTTGGTCAGAATCCGAACTTCGAGCCCTTTCTACAGGAATGGTTGTCAAGGGGTTATGCAGAGAATAACCATCCTGGCAAAGCGATGTTCGCGGCTTACGCGCCCCATACTATACGATACAATCCACGCCTTGACGTGATCGAAGACTTGCTGAGACTGGCGAATACCAATGATCCGATTTTGCTGGAAAAGACGATGAAACTGGATACGAATCCAGACCGCATCAAAGCCTATTTCCTGGAAACAAAAGGGGTGTATTTCCTGAGCCAGGGGGAGCCAGAGGCTGCTGCGGCCGTATTGCGTCTCATAAGTCCGGGCGAGCAAATGCTCATGACGCAGTTTGTTCCGTTTGCCAATCGTTTTGGGGAAAAAATTAACCGGGAAAGTCCCAGAGAAACAGCGTTCAACCGCCTTCAGATCGTAGAGCAACTCATTCAGTTAGAGCAGGAAGCCAAAGCCGCTGAAGCACTGAAAGATACCAATGAAGCCAAGATCTGGTTGCGATTAGGCGATTTCTGGTACAATACGTCCTACTTCGGCTACGAATGGGAAGTGCGCGATTTTTACCGCGATGGGATGAACCAGCTTCGTCTGGCACAAGGCCCTGTATTCCCCATGGAAGGTGCGCCCGATGGCAATCGTGAAAACCTTGACCTTGCACTGGCATTAAACTTTTATGAAAGGGCCTATCGAGCCGCCGATACCCAGGAAATGAAAGCGCGCACGGCATTCATGGCCGCTCGTTGCCAGCAAAAAATGTGGCTTTGCAATCCCGAGTGTCGCTACCGGCCGGGCAGTCAACTTATTCCGGTCTTGCCGCCGGATTATATGATCTACTACGACGTATTGATCGCAAAGCATTCCAGGACAAAATATTACGAGACAGTGGTAAAGGAATGCAAATGGCTGGAAGCTTATGCGCGGTGAGGGAGCTTAGACCTACCCACGATAAATCCGTATTAATTGAAGTTTTCATTTGCGTAGAGTTTCACCATATTTAGTCTTCGTTGTTTTCTTTGATTTCACGATCGATTTCATCCTTATTAGCATCATAGTATGCCCAAGCGTTGGCCAAATCTTGGGCCCGAAGCGTGGGGAAATTTATAAGAAACTTTTCTTTGCCAACGCCCAGTTGTATGTACTCTATGATAGACCAAACCGGAATTCTGGTGCGAATAATACACGCACTTCCACCGCAGACTCCTGGTGTTTTTTCTATTCCCGGAAAATCTTCGGCGATTCTTTTGGCGGCCATTTGAACCAATTGGGCTATCTCGCTTTGCGACATGTCAGGCAAAATGGCTGAAGCTCTTTCCAATGCTGTCATGATGGTGTGTTTTTTTACAAAGTTAAGGGAAAGACGGAGGTTTCCCCGCCATGCTACCTTAATTTTTCTGCCAGCAACTTCCGCACCGCCGCCACATCTGTCTGCCGCGCTGCGGGTATGGTAGGTATAACCGGAATAATAAAAGTGGTAGTAATCTTGTCAAATTGCATTTAGGCCTGTGTGGTACGTTTGAAAATGCCGTACTTTTGTGCGTCTCTAATCGCCTTTTTAGCACACCTTATTTTCGCAGTACTCAAACTAATTATGCATGAAAAACAAACGTTTCATACTCGTATTTCTCTCACTTTCTTTCACGTCCCTCAGCGCCCAAGGCATCGAGTTCTTCCACGGCACCTGGGCTGAAGCGCTCGAAAAAGCCAAAACAGAAGAAAGACTGATTTTCGTAGATGCATTTGCGGCCTGGTGCGGTCCCTGCAAGCGTATGGCGGCCCAAACTTTTCCGGATCCGAAAGCAGGCGAGTTTTTCAACGCCAATTTTGTCAATATGAAAATTGACATGGAAAAGCCTGAAAATGCGGAGTTTGCCGGTAAATACCCGGTGAATTCGTACCCAACTTTGATGTTCATTGACGCAGCAGGCAAAATCGTGATGAAAGAAGTGGGTGGAAAAAACGTGGAACAACTCCTCGAAACGGGTAAAAAAGCCCTGGGTAAAAACGATAAATCGGTAGATTTTGAGAAAAAATACGCCGAAGGCGACCGTGACCCGAAGATGCTGTTCGATTATGTTCGCTCGCTCAATGCAGCAGGCAAACCTTCCCTGAAAATCACGAACGAATACCTGAATACACAACAAGACCTCACGACAGAATTCAACCTCAAGTTCATCCTCGAAGGCGCGGTGGATGCGGATAGTCGTGTGTTTGATCTGCTGGTAAAAAACCGCAGCAAGGTCGTGGCAGTCTCCAGTGAAGAGGCCGTGAATGCCCGGGTAGAAAAGGCCTGTAAAAACACGGTAGCCAAAGCCATCGAATTCAAAAATAAGACCTTGCTGGATGAGGCAAAGGCGAAGATGAAGGCGGGCAATCCATCCCGTTCAACTGCCTTTGCCTACGAAGCAGACATGAACTATGCCAAGGCTGTAAAGGATCCGGGCATGTTCCTCAAAACGGCCAAAGCCTATCAAAAAACAGAGGTCAAAAGCAACTCGGCCAAACTTCACGATCTGGTGGTAACCCTGGTGCGCGCCTTTCCGGAGGACAAAAAAGTGCAGAAACAAGCCGAGGTCTGGGCCAAATCAGCCGCCGAAAATGGCGGACTCGCGGAATACTGGATGACTCTGGCCGGGGTGTATAAACTTCAGGGCATCAAAGTAAAAGCCCGGAAGGCTGCTGAATTTGCCAGGCAGGAACTGACGGAGAAGGATGCCATGTTGAAGGAAAAAATTCAGTATTTTCTGGATTCTTTGGAGGGGTAAGTTTGTGGAAAACTTCATACCCAGCCTTAACCCGTTAGATTTACCTTTACGACCCAAGAGGAAAGGCATATTATGAGCAACTTTATAGTTTCCGCGCGCAAATACCGTCCCCAACGTTTTCAAGACGTTGTGGGTCAAGGCCATGTGGCCGGAACGCTCAAGAATGCACTTGCCAGCGGCCATGTCGCGCACGCTTTTCTCTTTACGGGTCCGCGGGGGGTGGGCAAGACCACCTGCGCCCGGATCCTTGCCAAAATCCTCAACTGCGAAAACCGTACGGCCGAATATGAAGCCTGCAACGAATGCAGTTCCTGCAAATCCTTCAACGACAGTGCCTCTTTCAACATCATTGAACTGGACGCAGCCTCCAACAACTCTGTGGAGCATATTCGCGCCCTCACCGAACAGGTGCGTTTTCAGCCGCAGCAAGGCAAGTACAAGGTATTCATCATTGACGAGGTGCACATGCTCTCCAATCAGGCGTTCAATGCTTTTTTGAAAACACTGGAGGAGCCGCCGCCCTACGCCATTTTCATTCTGGCAACGACGGAGAAGCACAAGATCATCCCGACCATCCTATCCCGTTGCCAGATCTTTGATTTCCGCCGCATTACCGTGGCCGACATGGTGTTGCAGCTGCAGGATATTTGCCAAAAGGAAGGCATTGAAGCCGAAGGAGATGCGCTGCACATTATTGCCCAAAAAGCAGACGGCGCCATGCGCGATGCGCTTTCGATCTTTGACCGGATCACGAGCGGCGCAGGCAAAAAAATTACCTACGATGCTGTAATCGAAAACCTGAATGTGCTCGATTACGATTATTTTTTCCAGATCACCGACGCGCTGCTGGCCGAAGATTCTGCCGCACTCATGAACCACTTCGACGAGATACTCCGCAAGGGTTTTGACCCCGAGGTGTTTGTACTTGGGCTGGCAGAACATTTGCGCAACGTGCTGGTTTGCAAGGACAAAGCCACACTTGGCCTGCTCGAAGTGGGCGAAAGTTTGCGCGAGCGTTATCGCACCCAGGCCGCCATCACGCCGGCGTCTTTCCTGCTCACAGCGCTCAATCTCTGTAACGACTGTGACATCAATTTCAAAATGGCGCGCCACAAACGCCTCCATGTTGAGATAGCATTGCTCAAAATGTGTCACATTGGAAGGGCTATTAAAGGCGCGGAATTGGAAAAAAAAAATCCTGATCTGACGGTAACGGCGAACTTCAGTGCGCCGACACAAAACGGGAATGGAAATTCGCCCAACGGGAATGGAAATTACTCCATGCCCAACGCCTCCGGCAAGCTTGCCGAATCAGGATCTCCTCACCCTTCCAGTATCCAAAGTCCAACGCCCACAATGGGCGGCAACGCCCAACCACTCTCCAGTGATCTACTGGCAGATATTTCGCAAGGCTTGCGGCAGGGGCGAATGAAGGCCGAAGCCATTCCGATGCGCCTGGATGCTTTCGATCAATTGGTGGAGGAAGAAGAAAACCATCGGGCAGGTCTTGAAAGCCGCCTTTCCCTGGAGAATGTCCGCACGGAATGGCATACTTATGCGGCTTTGCTCAATTCAAATCTTTCACGCATGGCCTTAACCAAGGCTGAATTGCGTCTGGAAGGGAAAATCCTGAACGTACTCGTCGGTACCACCATCGACCAAAATAATGTGAAAGCCGAGGTTCCACGGATGCTCGAAACGCTTCGTCGCCGCCTGCACGATACCGCCCTGAAAATTGAAGTGGTGCTGGACGATAAAAAGCTCGCTGAGCAGGCCCAGGCCGCCCGGGTTGTCCGACCAATGAGCACCAAAGAAAAGTTGGATAAAATGAAGGAAGCCAACCCTTTGGTGGATGACCTGATCAAGAAATTTGACCTGAAGCTGAATGATTGAAATTGATTTACGAATGACGATTTACGAATTACGATTTACGATTTACGATTTTTTTGATTCGAAAAAGGGTCGGATTCAGGCCTTCTCCGAATCAAAAAAATCGTAAATCGTAATTCGTAAATCGTAAATCGTAAATTCTAATATCACGCAAACATGAACTCCCCCCGACTCAGCATATTCATTCCCACGCGCAATGAGGCCAATTACATTGGCACTACGCTTGCGCAATTTGAACCGTTTTGGGAGAAGTACGACCTTGAGATTATTGTTTCCGATGCGAATAGTACGGACGGAACGATAGAGATCGTGCAGCATTTTGCGGAAATATCTGGTCAGCGGGTCAAACTTATTCAGGCTGGCCCCGGCAAGCAGAACATTGCCATCGGCTGCAATCTTGGCGCTTCCCAGGCCAGAGCCGCCCTGCTTTTCCGCATTGATGCTGATGTGCGCATTCCGGACAAGGATCATTTTTTCGGAAAGGTTTTTGATTATTTTGAAAAAGACCCTTTAATGGTGGGCGCTACAGTGCCCATCTGGGTGTATCCAGAGGAAGCCCGGGTCTCTGACCGCATTTACCACGTGCTGATGAATATGCTCATTCGTGGCTCATTTTTTTTCAAAGCGCCACTGGCTAAAGGGGAATGTCAGTTGGTGCGTCGCTCTAATTTTGAAGCGATCGGGGGCTACAAAGAGCATCTGACCGCCGGTGAAGACTGCAATCTTTTTTACCGGCTTCAGGATATGGGCCGCATCGCTTATTTGAAGCAATTGAGAATACATCATTCGCCGCGACGTTTTCGTCAATATGGATATGTGCGGCTCACCATGATCTACCTGCGGGAAGGACTTTGGATGATGATGGGGCGGAAATCTTATTTGGAAGAATGGACGCCGGTGCGGTAGTGAATGAGTGAGTGAGTGAGTGATGGAGTGATGGAGTGATGGAGTGATGTGATCCCCAAAAACTAATCAGGTTTTTCGGCGTTTTAAGGGCTCGATTTTGACAACAAAAACAAATATTACCATGCGCAAACTACTTGTCGCGCTCGCGCTATTCTTGTGCGCCTTTTCTCAAATGAATGCCTCGGTCATTGTGTTGCCGATGGACGAAAAGGGTCAGCGGAATCATTTGAAAGCTTACGGCATTACGTACTGGATACTCAACCAAGACGTAGAAGCCTGGTGGTTGTTGAACTACCGTGGGGGCAGCTTTGCCTTCGTCTATACGCCTGCGTTTGAAAAAGAATGCAAAACCCGCGACGTGAGTTACGAGGTCATAGCGGATGGGCAATTTGCCAACCTGCAGAATGATATCCTGAATCCAGAGGTCAATCAGGATGTGATAAAGTTAGAAAAAGCACCTAAAATAGCCGTTTATACCCCGGATAAGGATGAAAAAGGCGAGATGATACAACCCTGGGACGATGCCGTGACCCTGGTGCTCACCTACGCTGAAATCCCCTACGATGTGCTCTATGACACGGAAGTGATGCAAGGGAAACTGGCAGAATACGATTGGCTACACTTACACCACGAGGATTTTACGGGGATGTACGGGAAGTTTTACGCCAGCAACAGCGGCCAACCCTGGTATAGGCAGCATGTCAACATGATGGAAGCCCTGGCGCGCAAAAACGGCTTCGATAAGGTGAGTGAACTTAAACTGGCGGTAGCCAAAAAAATAAAAGAATACGTCATTGGCGGCGGATTCATGTTTGCAATGTGCTCAGCTACAGATACCTATGATATTGCGCTGTCTGCTGAAGGGACGGATATCTGCGCGAATCCTTTCGATGGAGATGCCACGGATCCGAATTTCCAGAGCAAACTCGACTTTTCCAAGACATTTGCTTTCCAAAATTTTCAGGTGCTCACCGATCCCGGTATTTACGAGCACTCCACCATTGACAACAGTGAAGTAACCGGTCGCCGTGTTTCGCCGGAGCAAGACTATTTCACATTGTTCGACTTTTCTGCCAAATGGGACCCTGTGCCCAGCATGTTGACCCAGTGCCACACCCGAACGGTGAAAGGATTTATGGGACAAGCCACCGCGTTCAACAAAAAATTTATCAAGTCCAGTGTGTTGGTCATGGGCGAAAACAAGCCCGCCAACGAGGCCCGTTACATCCATGATGCCTACGGCAAAGGCTTCTTTACCTTTTATGGCGGACACGACCCGGAAGATTATCGTCACTACGTAGGCGATCCACCCACAGATCTTGCACTGCACCCGAATTCACCGGGTTTCCGATTGATATTGAACAATATACTATTTCCTGCAGCGAAGAAGAAGCACCAGAAGACCTGACCCTCCTTCGCTAAAGCTACGGCGGGTAAAATGTGGTCAATGTGGACAATGTGACAAACGCTCACATTGATCACATTGACCACATTAATAAAATTAGCCACATTTATCTTGCTTCTGCCAATTCCCGCATGAGCCCGGGGTCTATCTCAATGGCATTCCCAACGACAATAACATCTGCTCCAGCGCGGAAATTGGCCGCCGCAGTCTCGGGTGTTCTGATGCCTCCCCCCACAATAAGGGGTATGCTCAACGTACCGCTAACCGCCTCGATCATGCTCTCAGAGACAGGATTCAGCGCCCCGGAGCCGGCTTCCAGATAAATGGTTTTTAACCCCAGCATCTCGCCTGCCAAGGCAGTACAAACGGCGATATCGTCTTTACCTGCCGGAATGGGCGATGTGTTGGACATGTATTGTACCGAAGTCTGCACACCGCCATCCACGAGGATATATCCCGTGGATATAATCTCCAGCGGCGACATTTTAAGGTACGGAGCGGCTAT
>JAUSMG010000414.1 GCA_030645295.1 Saprospiraceae bacterium
AGTGCCCCGGATAAAATTGAGCAAAGCCGTCTCCACGGAATCATTCAAATGATGCGCCACCGCAATATGATCGAAGTCGTTTTCTGCTGCGATTTCTGCAAACCAGGTATAACGCAGTTCCCGCGCAGCCATTTGAATGGAAAGCCCGTTCTTTTCAGCGTATTCCCTTGTCTCAAAACACTTTACAAAAAAAGGCACCTCGAAATCCAGGGCAATTTTTTGCACGAAAAGTTCGTCTCTGTCCGATTCCGCACCCCGAAGCTGAAAATTGCAATGGGCAATGGCAAAGGGCAAATTTGACTGCTGAAACAGATGGGCCAACACAACAGAATCCAGGCCACCACTGATCGCCAACAAAGTGGGATTGCCCATCTCCAGTGACAAGCGCTGTGTTTTTAGAAACTTAAAAAAACCTTTTAGTAAATCCATTTCTTAAAAGTAAAAATATCTTGCGGCCACTCAACCTGAAATGCTGTGTTGAAAATCCAATCTGAATCCATGAAATACGCCATTACCTTCCATCTGCTTTTTTTGTCCTGCCTCACTTTCGCCCAGATTACGGGCCGGGTAACTGGTGAAAACGGAGAACCACTGCCTTATGCCACGGTTTACATCCGAAATACCAGCAATGGAACGGTGACCAATGTGGAAGGCGACTATCGACTTTCAACCGGAAAAGGGCCGCAAGAAGTTGTTTTTCAATACATTGGGTATAAACAACGCGTTGAAAAAATCACCGTCGGTGACAAGCCTGTTCGACTGGATGCCCGCCTCGAATCCACCAATCTGGAACTGGAGGAGATGGTTGTTTCTTCCATAGATCCTGCGGTCCGCATCATGCGCGAGGTTATCGCCAAGCGAAGGTACTACAAAAAGAAAGTGTCGAACTACGCTTGCGATGTCTACATCAAGGGCTTTTACAAAATGGTGGATACACCCAAAAAATTATTGGGTCAGGACGTTGGCAATCTGGGTGGTATGCTCGACTCTACCGGCGCAGGAGTAGTTTATCTTTCCGAATCGGTGTCAAAAGTGTGGTCTCAAGACCCTCCGGGCAGAAAAAAAGAAGTGATGGTGTCGAGCAGGGTAAGCGGCAGCGAAAACGGTTTTAGCCTCAACCGTGCAACGTTGACAGAATTTAGCCTGTACGATGAGCGACTGGAAATTGAACGGGAGATCCTGTCTCCGCTGGCCGACAACGCCTTCAATTATTACAGTTTTAAACATGCAGGCCGGTTCAAAAATGAACTTGGTTTTACAGTTGAAAAGATAAAAGTTATTCCCAAACGTCCTGCTGATCCTACTTTTTCAGGCTTTTTGTATGTGGTCGACGATCTATGGCTTTTGGCTGGCGCCGATCTTTCGCTCACCGGTCCTTCCATCAAACAACCCGTGCTGGATACCATGCGCATTCAGCAACAGTTCGTGCCCCTGGGTGGTAAGGATACCTGGGGTTTGTTGACACAGGTAACGAGCTTCAGGTTCTCCATTTTTGGCTTTAAGATCGCCGGGTTTTTTAACAGTATTTTTTCCAATTACGACCTCAATCCGAAGTTTGAGGCCGGACTTTTCAACAAAGAAATATTTAAAATTGAGGACAAGGCCAATGAGCAAACGGTTGCCTATTGGAATGAAACGCGTCCGATTCCACTCACTGAAGAAGAAGGGAAGGACTATGTAAAAAAGGACAGTCTTCAGAAAATCTGGAAATCCAAGGCATTCCTGGACAGCATGGACAGAAAGGGCAACCGGTTTAGGTTCAATAACTTACTATTTGGATATACCTGGGACAATTCCTTCGAACGGAAGTCCGTTGCTTACCCTGCCTCCTTTCGCTGGATCCAGTTCAACACGGTACAAGGTTGGCTTTTGGACGTTCGGCCTGTGTGGAAAAAGGAGTCCGACCAGCGCGGCACAAAACGATGGCTGGCGGAGGGCGATTTGAATTATGGTTTTTCAGAAAAAAAACTCCGGGCCAGCGCCCGGATAGAGCGCCGTTTTGAGAGTATCCGTTATCGGACAATTTCTTTAGAAGGAGGAACGACTGCGGCACAATTCAATCGCCTGAACCCAATAGGTCCACTGGTCAACACGATCTATTCGCTTCTTGACAAGCAAAATTTTCTAAAACTTTACGATAAATCTTTTGCCCGCGCAGAGTGGAGCCAAATACTGATTACCGGACTTTCGCTCCGTACCTCCGCCGAATGGGCCAGAAGAACGCCCCTTGTGAATCACAGCGATTACAGCTGGAAAAAAGGATCGGCACGGGAGTATACCTCCAATGATCCTGCGCCAATGATTGCGGTCGGCGAACCCGCCGCTTTCCCCAGCCCGGATATTCTGGCCTTTGAGGCTCAAGTGGTATACCGCCCCAAACAACAGTACAGCAGTTACCCAAAATTTCGGGTGTATACCGGGACAAATTTTCCGGAATTTATACTGAATTATCGTAAAGCCATGCCACTGGGCGGCAGTAATTGGGCGGATTTTGACCTTTTGCGATTACAAATACAACAAAGTGATCTCTCCTGGGGCCTGGCTGGTCATACCAATTGGAATGTCGGCGGTGGATTTTTTCTCCGGCATAAAAGCTTGTCCTTCATGGATTTGCACCACGCTTCGGGCAATCAACGAATTTTCGGCAATCCGGTTAGTTATCTGCGCAGCTTCTTCCAACTACCCTATTATGCCTACTCCACAGATCAGGCCTATGCAGAGATCCACGCGCAACACCATCTGGAGGGTTGGCTCCTGGATAAGATCCCATTACTGCGAAAATTAAACTGGAAGGAGGTATTTGGCGCTAATTTCTATTATGCCGATCAAGCCTCCCGAGATCCCGCTTTTACCGGGAAATTGCCCTATTGGGAAATCAACTGGGGCTTCGAAAACATTGGCATTAAAGCCATTCGTCCACTTCGAATTGATGTTGTGGTCAGCTTTTTCGGAAAAAATTATTCCAATACCGGAGTGATCTTAGGCCTGGATCTTTAGTCATCTGAAAAAAAAATATAAATTAGGGAACGGTTGGATTTGTTTTTGGAACGGTTATTGATTTCAAGAAAATGGTTGCATTTGTACCCCTGCCGTGGTATGGTGCATCACTGCTGAGCAGCTTTTTTTTAATCAAAACTGATTTAACTACTTTAATTCAAAATCCATGGCACATGTCCCAAGTGCTGTGCGTCCTGATTCATCAGGGCAAACAGCGGCACCGATTTTACCCCTAATACTCCCAAATAAGACTAATTATCCTTCGAAAATCTTGCACTGCGATGTTGTATTCGGTTCCCCGAGCATGAATTGCAATGGAACGGGTATTTGTAAGATCAATATTACCAATTTTGGTCAGCGGTCACCCGCCAAGAAAAGTTGCCAGCTTACTTTTGCAATTGCATCTACAGCACCTAATGGCATAATTTCGCTCTATTTCTTCCGCGAATTACTTTGCATACAACTCTATCGCAAGCATTTCCGGAAAGGAATTATGAGGATGGCGGAGGCTTGCCCAATCCCAACAGACCTTGCTAAAGGATTGAATATTAAAAGCAAAACAATGCTTCCGGGCAATTATGCCGTAGAGGAACTCGATGGTTATTTTCGGGTGGATCTGGATTGCGCCTGATATCGAGTCCGCGAAACAAATATCAATCATGCGAATTAGCCCCCGTGGGGCAGCAAAATTAAAAGCCCCAGAGGGAAGGCGTCTTTGTTGAAAAGAGATACCGTCCCTCTGGGCCGATCCTATTTCTTCCGCGCTGCTCGAATCAGGAAGTACGCCAGGGTGCTGAAGCACAGCACACCAAAGATCTGGTAGGCCTCATGGCTGACCAACCCCGCGTGAAAGACGCCGGTACTGTCTGTATAGCCGGCAATTTTATGCTCCAGATTTGCCGCTGCAAGCCAGCCTTGTCCCGTTTCATAAGAGGCTTCCTTGGCCTGCCATAGCGCCACGATTACACCCGCCAACGCACCGCCTGCCACCAATCCTGTTGCAAACAGACTTCCTTTCCCAAGTTCGGCATCTTCAGTAGCCTCCCCTTTCCGTTTAGCAAGCCAGTCTGTCAGTCCTTTCAAGGCGCCACCGATCCAGATGGGCAATGTAGTGCTGAGTGGCAGGTAGAGCCCTACTGCAAAGGAGAGCGATTTTACGCCACAGAGTTCCATAGTAACGGCAATAAAAAGCCCTACAAGCACAAATTGCCAGTCCAAGTTGAAGGAAAGCAATCCTTTAATGAGGGTCGCCATGAGGGTCGCCTGAGGAGCGTTAAATTTTTCTCCAATGGCGTGTTCGATGCCCTGAGCGCGCAGTTCTGCCGTTGGACTATCCAGGAAAAGCACCGTTGCGCCGATGACCAGCGAGGACACAATGACGCCTATGAACAACGCAATCTGCTGATATCGAGGCGTTGCGCCAATCAGATACCCCGTTTTTAGATCTTGAGAAGTGGCCCCGGCATTGGCCGCAGCAATGCAAACCATACTGCCCACCACGAGCGCCATGGGTTCAAACACTTTTCCGGTCCAGCCCACTCCAATAAATACGAGCGCAGTGCCCATAATGGTAGCGATGGTCATGCCTGAAATGGGACTGTTACTGCTGCCAATGATGCCCACGATGCGGCTGGCTACGGTCACAAAGAAAAATCCAAACACGATGACCAAAACGCCAATGAGCAATTTGCTCATGATGTTATCGCCTGGAATACTGGGCAGCACCGCCATAAGCAGAATAAGCGCCAGGCTACCGATACCTACTACCTTGAGAGACAGGTCGTTGGAGGTCCGTTCTACCGCTACTGTTTTATCGCGGTTGCGGATCTCGCCCATGCTGTCGCGGAAAGAAGAAATGATGGTTGGCATGGTTTTGATGAGCGTAATAAAACCTGCTCCGGCTACTGCGCCTGCACCGATCTGGCGGATATAAGCCCGATAAAGAGCTTCAGAAAGATTGGTAAAGGAATGGGCTGCCGGATCCCAGCCAAATTTTGCGCTGGCCACAGCCGGATTCATCAGGTCTAGTTTGTCGAGCTGTGCTGCGATCACATCGGGGGTTACGAGTGTGGCCAATAATGGGATCAAGCCAAACCAGGCCAACACGCCACCCGCTACCAATACTCCCGCGATCCGTGGACCTATAATATAGCCTACGCCCAGGTATTCGGGCGTGATCTCGCCGCTCAATCGACCGGCGGGAATGTATTTGTTGACAATGCTTGTCGTCCATGTCGGCGTTTCCGCGATGACGTGGAAGATCTTTTGGAGCATGGCGTAACCAACCGCAAAACCAAGTCCCTGATAGGCCGTTTTGGCAAAATCGCCGCCTTTGTCGCCCGCCATGAGTACGTGGGCACATGCGGTGCCTTCCGGATAGGGCAGAGTTTCGTGCTCTTTTACAATGAGCGACCGACGCAAAGGGATCATCATCAAAACGCCCAGAATACCGCCAAAAATAGCAAGCATCGTGATCGTCCAATAATTGAAATACCCCTTCCCGATGCCGTCAGACAGGAAGAGAAATGCCGGAAGGGTAAACACTACGCCTGCAGCCACTGATTCACCTGCCGATCCCGTGGTCTGGATGATGTTGTTTTCCAGAATGGTGGTGCCCAGGAATTTGCGTCCCAGAGAAATGGCAATCACCGCAATGGGAATGGATGCCGAAACCGTCAGACCTGCTTTCAAAGCCAGGTAAACCGTAGCAGCGCCAAAAAGCACCCCAAATAAGGAGCCGATGACAATGGCGCGGAGGGTGAACTCTTTAACGGATACGTTTTCGGTAGCAATGTAAGGTTTGAAGTCGTTGTTGGCCATACAAGAGTGTTAGAACGGGTGAAAGGTGTATTTTAAGTCGTCATTTTCGTCATTGGGTCATTTTTGTCATTAGGTCATTAGGTCATTTCACGCGAAGCCCCAATGACTTAATGACCCAATGACGAAAATGACGAATTTTTCATAGGGCGAAAGGTAGTAGAATTTTGAAATTCCAAATGGGGGGATTGGGTGCACTAAACATGAGTCCTATTTCTGCCTTGAAATTGCTTTGAATTGTTTTACTTTTGCAATCATCCTTTTCTTTGTGATTCAATTAGAGTGTATGCAATCAATAGAAATTAAAAATGGTGTTCAGGTCGGTGTGGAGGAACTCCTCAAAGGAATCCGACAATTAGACAATCAATCTCTGGCAACGGTGGCTGGAGAGGTTACCCGATTGCTGTCCAAGCGAACTGCCCAAATACCCGCCGATCAAGAAGTTGAATTGTTGAAAAAAATCAAGGCCGTTATTCCCCCGGCAATCAGGCGAAGACAAAAACAATTGTACACCAAATTACAACTAGAAACACTTACACCGAAGGAGCGTGAGGAATTGCTCCTGCTCAACCATTTATTGGAGGAAAAAAGCGCAGAGCGAATCATACTTCTGGGAGAACTGGCAAAACTTCGGGGTGTTCCCGTCCAGCAATTGGCAGATGAATTAAAAACGGGCAGAGAGCATGAAGCGTCGGCGTAACGCATTTCATATCGAGCACATCATTCCTTTGCACAGAAACGGAAGCGACGAGCTTGAAAACTTAGCATTTGCTTGCGACGGATGCAATTCCTTAAAATGGACGCACATCGAATGGCCCGACCCCGAATCCGGCCAGGGAGTCCCTCTTTTCAATTCCCGCAAAGAAGAATGGTCGGTGCATTTCGCATGGAATGATGACTTCACTACCCTAACTGGCTTGACACCCGAAGGCCGCGCTACCTTGGACTTGGTGAAAATGAACCAGCCTGGGCTGGTGAATGTAAGAAAGGCTTTAATAGCCATTGGTGTGCATCCAAGGTAGGGGTGCCCCTTGTGGTCACCCAAATTTCGTCGCCGCCCGAATCAACACCCGGCTAACCACGAGAGTCTGCCCTAATTTCCCGCCCGAGCACCCATGCCCAACGTGAGTTGTCTTTCTGAAAGAACCCTGCAATGCTGTCACCAAGGCGTGTTTGTCGCAGGTTTAAGGCAGCAATTCTTTTAGGGCAGTAAGGGCTGCGGGCAAATCTTCCTCCAGCAGCTCGTGGAGTTCTTTGCGAAGGACAGGGATTGTTTTGGCAAGCGGTATAAACGGATGCTTTCGATTGTTTGGGGGAAATAAGGAGCAGCAAAAATAGAAACTTTGGAGATTTCGCGCTTGATGGGATAGTTTTTGTGTTCAGGCCCCCAAATCAAGTAAATATATTTGAGCACACCACTAGTGTTCAATACAGTAAGTTTTGTACTTTGCGCAAATCCGCCCCCCTCGGTCCTCCCTTGTAAGCCGTCAACTTGCTACCTTTGCCGAAAATATTCCCAAGTCGTATGCAGAAACTCTTCGCTTTAGTCCTTTCGCCTGTTTTACACGCCAAAGTCTTTTTACGCACCACAATTACAAAAACGGTGCAGACGACGGCGTGGGCATTGGCGGCTTTTCTTTTCCTTCTCCCAAAAGCGCACGCACAAGACAAGCACTTTACCCAGTTCTATTCATCCCCGCTCACGCTCAACCCGGCACTTTCCGGCGCGATGGAGGGCACTTACCGGGTCGGAGCGATCTACCGCGACCAATGGCGCAAGGTTTTGGACAATCCCATCAAGACCTTTTCAATGGCGGCAGATCTGCGCTTTGAGGCCAACCGGCGCAAAGGCACTGCAGACGCTATTGGTCTGGGCATTATGTTTTTCAATGATAAAGTGAGTGTGGTGGATTTCAGCACCACCCAAATAGCGGTGTCGCTGGCCTACCACAAAGCCCTGGGGATGGACGAAGACCAATTTTTGTCCATTGGGGTCCAGGGTGGACTTACGCAACGAAACGTGAATTACGGTTCGCTCAATTTTCACGACGAATTCAACCTCACATCAGGATATACCGGCACGTCAAGCGAATTGCTGCCTGCCAACAACTTCGCTTTCCCGGACCTGAATGTTGGGATAAACTATACTGCCCAGATTGCGGAAGCGGGCAGTTTTTTCGCGGGAGCCTCCATACACCATGTGCTCAAGCCTAAAATTTCTTTTTATGACGACCTTCCCCCGATTGGTATTTTGGAAGGGGGCAGGTTATACCCTAAAATGAATGTACAGTTGTCCGCCAGTATCCCATTTGATCGCAGTAATAGGGTTTCGATGCAGCCTCGGATACTGGCCGCGATGCAAGGCCCACACATGGAGATCAATGCCGGAACCAACTTCCGACTTGCCATGGGCCAATACGGCGGCTCTGCACTTCATTTTGGAACCTGGGCTCGTCCGGTGCGCAATGATGGCGGATTCGGGTTTGATGCTGTGGTTGCGCTCTTTGGCCTCGAAATCAAATCAATGCTTTTTGGGCTTAGTTACGACTTGAATCTCAAGGCTTTACAAGCCAATCAACGACAGGGAGCGTTTGAACTCTCCATTTCATATCTGGGCAATTACGACAACGAAAAAGTGCTTTGCCCTAAGTTTTGACACTGGACTGTTGGACGTTGGACTTTAGACTATTGGACTTTAGACTTTGGATAGTTCCAGGTCCAATGTCCAATAGTCTTAAGTCCAGCAGTCCAGCAGTCCAACGTCCAACAGTCCACCATCCAAAAATCCAACGTCCATTTTTTATGAGCAACGTAGTAGCCATTGTTGGCCGCCCGAATGTCGGGAAATCTACCCTTTACAATCGCCTGGTGGGAGGGCGCGACGCAATTACAGATGACTTTTCGGGCGTAACCCGGGATCGCAAATACGGATTCTGTGAATGGGGCGGCAAACGTTTTACAGTGGTAGACACCGGCGGTTTTGTACACGGCTCCGACGATGTGTTTGAAGCGGCCATCCGTTCACAAGTACGCATCGCCACCGAAGAAGCAGCCGTGGTGCTCTTTATGGTGGATACCCAGACGGGCATCACCGATCTGGATGAAAGCATGGCCAAATGGCTTCGCCGGTCTACCAAACCAGTTTTTTTGGTGGTAAACAAGGCCGACAACCACAAGGACCTGTTGGCTGCCAACGAATTCTGGGGATTGGGATTTGAACATACGTTTTTCATCGCCGCCATCAGTGGCAGTGGCACCGGTGATCTGCTGGATGCGGTCATCGAACACATCGAGAAAGTCGAAGAAATTGAGACAGAATTGCCCAAATTTGCGATTATTGGTCGCCCGAACGTGGGAAAATCCTCTTTGCTGAACGCCTTGATGGGTGAAGATCGCAACATTGTGACGCCTATCGCTGGTACTACCCGCGATACGATCCACTCGGTCTATAACAAGTTTGGCAAGGAATTCATGCTCATAGACACTGCGGGCATCCGTAAAAAAACCAAGGTGGAAGAAGACCTGGAATTTTACTCCGTGATGCGTGCCATCCGGGCTTTGGAAGAATCCGACGTGTGTCTGCTGGTTTTGGATGCTACGCAAGGTTTGGAAGGCCAGGATCTGAATATTTTGAGACTCGCACAAAAAAGGCACAAAGGCATTGTTATTCTGGTAAATAAGTGGGATTTGGTGGAAGAGAAAAAAACCAACACGGTTCGTGATTTTGAAGCGGCCATCAAGCATCGACTTGCACCTTTTGACGACGTTCCCGTGCTCTTTATCTCTGTCCTGGAAAAACAACGGATCTTTCAGGCCATGGAAGCAGCACTGGAAGTGTACAACAACCGTACCCGCCGCATCAAGACCTCCGAACTGAACGATCTGATGCTGGAAATCATCGAGGCCACTCCCCCACCCTCTGTGCACGGACGATTCCCGAAATTCAAGTATGTGACGCAATTGCCTACGCCTTATCCTTCTTTTGTGTTTTTTGTAAATAACCCCAATTGGGTGCGGGACTCCTACAAACAGTTCCTGGAGAACCAGTTGCGCAAACATTTTGACTTTAAGGGCGTGACCATGGAAGTGTACGTCAGGGCAAAATCGTAAAGCAGCGCCCGGCGCCTCCCGTCAGTTATAGGACGAAACAATAGACACATGAACAAATTCTTTTTTCCACTCGTGTTTTTGGCCTTTTCGGCCTGTAAAGACGCTCCAGAACAGATTCCCGCTTATTTGAACCTAAAACCGTTTGAAGTAGGCGCAGCTGGCGGGGCGGATTGGCAAAAAATAACTGACGGCTGGCTTTATGTGAATGGTGAATTCCTTGGAGCATACACTTTGCCTGCATTGGTTCCTGTTTTGGCGGAAGGAGATAGCGAGGTCATCTTATTTCCCGGTGTGAAAGAGAACGGCATTGCGGCAACGCCCAACATTTACCCGTACCTCACAAGATTTACAAAAAACTACTCCCTGACTGGCGGGCAAACTACTGAGGTTCAAGCCCTTACAAACTATGATCCCGATATAAAATACGCTTTTGGGATTGGACGTGGAGACTTTGACGGGGGCTCCTTCATTGCACTTGAAAACCGCGACAGTGACGGGGTTATCAATGTGGAACTGACCACCGATAGTGCTTTTTCAGGAAGATCCATGCTAATGGAGGTCGACACCGCCCACCCGATCATGGACATCGCCACCGAAGAAATAGAAAATCTGCCCACCCTGGGATCCCCTGAAGTCTGGCTTGAAATGCACTATAAAACCAACGTTCCTTTTTTCCTCTACCTGCTCAGCGGCCCAGGAGAAATTCCGGAATTCGTGTTTCTGTTCAACACTTCGGAAGCGTGGAATAAAATCTACCTCAACATTACCAACGACATCATTAAAACCCAGCAAAGCGAGCAAAGGCTCTTTTTCCGACTAAGTTTACCCAAAGATGATGCTGGAAAGTACGTTCAAAACAGCGGTAAAGTGTTGATCGACAATATCCGGGTAGTTCATTTCTGATCAATGACGAACCTTCGAAAACGCCATACTTTTTACTACGGTGTTGCCGATTTTGTGATGGCAATGCTGGCTTGGGCAATTTTTTTCCTGTACCGGAAGGATATGGAGGGCGTTCCTTTGGAACCCGGGATATTTGCTGATCCGAATTTTTATCTCGGCATTTTTATTATCCCTACCGGTTGGGTACTGCTTTACAGTATCTTCGACCATTACACGGACATTTACCGGATCGCGCGGCTCAACACCCTCACCAATACCCTGCTTGTTTCCTTTCTGGGGGTCACCTTTCTGTTTTTCACGCTGATACTGGACGATGTAGTGCGGGATTACCGCACGTATTACCGGTCTTTTTTTGCCCTTTTCGGCCTGCATTTTCTCCTTACTGCAACCTCCCGAATGATATTGCTCACCCGCGCCAGCCGGCGATTGAAAGCAGGCGCAGTTACCTTCAACACCCTGCTTGTTGGTGGCAATCAAAACGCGCTGGACTTATTTCTGGACATCAAAAACCGTGAAAAAGGCCTTGGCAACAAATTTCTTGGCTTTATCGATACCAATGGCGGCACGGAACAAGTATTGGCTGAATACCTGCCATCCCTGGGCCATCTGCCGGATTTGGCTTCCGTGATCCGGGAGCATCAAATTGAGGATGTCATCATTGCCATCGAAACTTCGGAACACAACCGCCTGCGCAACATTCTGAATACGCTGTTTGATTTTGGCGAACACGTGCTGGTCAAGATCATCCCGGATATGTACGACATCCTGCTGGGGACGGTTAAAATGAACCATGTTTACGGTGCAGTCCTCATTGAAATCCGGCAGGAACTCATGCCCAAGTGGCAAAGAACCATCAAACGTGGTATTGATGTGGCCGTGAGTGCGCTGGCTTTGGGCATTTTATCCCCATTCCTG
>JAUSMG010000417.1 GCA_030645295.1 Saprospiraceae bacterium
GGAATCCAGCCAGCGGATTGCCGGCGATCAGGGATATATAATAAGTTACACCAAATTGCATTTGTGCCGGGTCAAAACTGAACACTCCGGTAGTGTTTTGGTCAAAAATCTGTCCAAGCGCCGGTCCTGCGCCGTTGTGCAGCACATACGCCGTGATGTCGTTGGCATCGAGATCCAGATCGCCATTGGCGGTGGCCGTTAAGGTTAGCCCCTCACAAACCTGAAGTGTTTGGGCCGACATGGTTCCGGCATTGGTCGCACAGTTGCAACTGAAGGCGCCCACAATTTGGGGCATGGGACAGCTGTTCGCGTCCACCACATTGAAAGTATAGGAGGCGCCGTTGGCTAATGCACTGGAAACGAATGTATTTCCCATCGCGGGCTGTCCATTCACCGTGTAAGGTGCCGTCCCTCCCGAGAGGGTCAAGGTCACGGTAAAGTTTTCATTGGCAGCGTCGCAATCACGCTGCAGATTGTCGAGCACCGGCAAATCATTGAACTGAAGATTCAGCGCATCGGTACCCAGGCAGCCATTTTGCGCCAGCGTCCAGGTAAGGGTGTAAGTGCCGAAGCCGGTGGCCGTTGCAGAAGCGGTGGCACTTTGTAAGTCACTGATATTCAGGCTTCCACCTGCAGGAGCATTTGCAATGGACCATTGTCCGGTACTGCCTGCAAGCGTGTTTGCATTGAGGTTCAACAATGTTCCACAAGTAGTCAGATCCGTGCCGGCATCGGCTACCGGGTTTTGATAAAATACAATCGGTTGGCCGGCCGTAACAGCAAGGCAAGGATCCTGTAAGTCTGGGATTCCTGCAAGATTCGAGCCGACCACGAATGAAACGTAATACGTTGTGCCATAGACCATTCCGGGCAAATAGTTAAAAATTCCGCTTGTGTTTTGGTCAAAGATTTGGCCCAAGGTAGTGCCAGGCAGGGTGTGCAGGACATAAGAAATGGTATCGTTGGCATCCAGGGTCTGACCGCCCAAATGTTGTGCGGAAATGCTTCCACCCTCACAGGTAGAAAGCGGTGCAAGATCCATTTGGCCAGCACTTGTGGCACAGTTACAACTGAAAGAGCCGTTCAAAGCTGCGGATGTGCAGCCTGCACTGTCGGTAACCATATAGGAATAAAGGCCGCCATTCGGAATTGGATCAGAAACATATCCGTTGCCCACGCCATTTCCGGCGGGCGAGCCCGTGGTCAGATAATTGGGTGTTCCACCCGTGATCTGGAAAGAAACCGTGTAGTTTTCATTCGCTCCATCGCAAGTATGGTCAACGCCGACGATGCTGGGCGAAGGGTTGAAATCAAGCACCACCGTATCAGCATTTACACATCCGTTGTTGTTGAGTGTCCAGACAAGACTGAAAATACCGTACCCGGAGGCGGTGGCGGCAGAATTCGGATTTTGTAAACTGGTGATCGCGAGGGTATCAGGAGCAGGCGCGCCAATGACCGACCAGCTGCCATTGCCCATGCCGGTATTTGCGCTGAGGAGCTGGGAGAGACCACAGGTATCGTGGTCAATACCTGCATTGGCAATAGGATTTTGATAGAACGTGACCGGTTGTCCCTGCGACACAGAGAGACAAGGGTCGGCAGAATCCGGGAATCCAAGGAGGTTATTTCCCGCCACCAGGGAGATGTAATAAGTCTGGCCGTACACCATACCAGCTTGATAACCAAAGGTTCCGCTGGTGTTCTGTCCAAAAATAGTTGGAATAAGTATTGTGCCGGGTCCGCTGTGCAGCACAAAGGCTGTTATATCGTTACCATCCAGAATTTGTCCACCCAGATGGGTAGCCGTCACGGTCTGGTCTTCGCAGCCTGTAAGGGGAGCGAGGTTCATACTGCCTGCGCTGGTTGCACAAGCACAGTTAAAAACACCCGTAATAAGGCTGGAAACACAGGTGTTGGTGTCAGAAATCTGGAAAGAGTAGGGTTCCCCGTTCAGGATTGGATCCGAAGTGAAAATGCCCGCAGAAATCATCCCACCAGCAATAGTATAGGGCGCTGTACCGCCAGAGATCGTGAATGAGACCGTGTAGTTGGTATTTGTACTGTCACATATATGGGTAATTTGTCCGACAGCGGGCACAGAAAGGTTGACATTGAAGCAGTTGTCGCTGCTTGCCCCGCAGAGGTTGGAGGCATTGGCGCAAACAATGCCACTGGCTGCGTTGGCATTCCACAGCACTTGGATCGTATCAGTGCCCTGCCCGGCGGTTATGGTTCCGTCCGTTATCGTCCAGTTGTAGGAATTTGCGCCAGCAATGTTGATCGTGGTATAGTTGGCATTCCCCCCGGGGCAGGCATTTGTGTTGCCCGACACCAGCGGCGAGCTGGGTGCTGCAGTAATTTGAACATTGAGGCATACATTTTGGCTGGTTCCACAGGCACTTGTGGCGTTTACGCAAATTTGCCCTGTTGGACCATTTCCCCAATTTACGATGACATTGGTTGTGCCCTGCCCGGAGGCGATGATGCCACCGGTTATCGTCCAGTTGTATCCTGTTGCATTGGCAATTGCCGGAATATTGTAGACTTCCTGTATTCCCGCACAAAGCGTATCGGCGCCTAGTGGCGTATTGGGAGCGGGAGCCGGGGTTATATTAACGAGGATACAAGTGGCAGGACTTGTCCCGCAATCATTCACAGACGACGCGCATACTTGCCCGGAAACGTTACTGTTCCATGTTACTTCAATGGAAATTCCGCTTGCGCTGCCATTAATGATCACACCTGGTGGAACGGTCCAGGAATAGAAGGTGGCTGCGGGGACATTGGCAGCTGTATATGTGGCGATATCTCCTTCGCAGAGCGATGTAGGCCCAGTAATGGAGGCTGGTGAGGCTGGAGGAATGCTGTTGTCCACCACGCTGACCTGAACGGAATCGCAGCAGAATGCACCGCCACCAGACCGACATACCCGAAGCAGGTAATCGCCTGGCTCATCCACCAGTACGTTGATATTGGTATTAGTCCCAACGATATGACCACCATTGGAGGCGGTCCAGAGGTAAGTCACGCCAGATCCTATGGAGGAACCAACCCCCGAAATCTGAACACTAGGGGTGTTGCAATCCAGATTGCCGTTCACGTTGGCTACCGCTGTTACGGTGAGCACCTGGAGGTTGAGTATAACGAGACTGTCACAGCCGTATTCCGTTTGGTACAGTTCCTGATAGGTCCCCGGGAAACAGTTTCCTTCAAACCCCGGCGTGGTAGCGCATTCCCCATCGCAGATCATCTCATTTAGATTGGTTATGGAGGGTTGGTGCACCGTAAGGTTGAGGGTTGCTTCATAGGTGCATCCTTGAGGCGTTGTGATATTTCGGACATAAGTTCCTGCTTGACAATAGTTTATACCATAGAAAAGGTGGCAATTCGGTGCACACACTTCCTCGAATACTTCTTCATCGGGCGGGTTTGCATTGATGGTCACCGAAACACAGTTTCCTGAAATATTTCCGCACAAAGGTGGACTGCCACCGTCAAGTTGGGTGCTAAGTTGGTTGACCGTGAGCGACCCATTGGGTGGAGGGATGTCGCCTTCTTGTATGGTCAGATAGGAGAAGCCACAAACAGTATAAACCCCGGGGTCGTACCCGGTCAGGTCAGGCCCAGGCTCGTACGCCACAATAACGCCACCTGCGCCCCCAACCACATAAGTGTAAGAATATTCATTTGCAGGAGGGGCCACAAAGGGAGCGACATAAGTAGGCGGCAAATCCAGGTTCAAATCGGCACTGCCTTGACATTCAGACACATTGGGTTGAATAAGATCACCGGCATCTGCAGCGCAGGTAAAGCATATGATCCCGGATGGGTCGCAAAAAATGATTTCATAATCATAAAAATTGCCCACATCAATGGCCTGTCCGTCCACTACGGTGAGCGTCCAGGTACCATCCACAGGACCCGAATTAAAGTCTTCGAGACAGCCTTGGAAGGGGTAATAACTGCCGAAATAATTATTGTTCATACCCCAGTTCTGATTGTTGTTCCATTGATCGTCAAAACCGGGGTCAGGGCTGGCTTGATCGTTGCAGGGTACGAAGGAAATATCCCAAACATTGCCATCCGTGCCACCAAAAAAGCCCTCTGGCCCGATCAGTGTGACGGATTGTCCGGAAGGGGAAGTAAGGGTAATGGTAAGGTCGCCAATATACTCATGGTCCAGGTGCATGGTCACCCCGCATACTCCCTGTCCGTTTTGTCCAAGTGTTGGATTGGTGGCGCCGTCTACGCTGATGAGGAAGTCGCCCACAAAATTATCGGGCATAAATTGTGGGCAATTGGTGCATCCGCAGCCTTGCGCTGAAAGGGAAACCGGTAAGGCACTAAAGAGGAAAAGAATAAAAAACGAAGCGAAAAAGGTTTTAAGGAATTTACTCGAAAGGATTGAGGAACACTTCATCGGTAGGATGTTTTGTAGAATGGCAATTATTGTGCGCATAATTTCCCCGAGCAGGCGTCATTAGCAAAAAGTCAGACAATGATTTGGAAGGAGTAAGTTTTTGAAGTTTTGACAAGGTAATCAAGGGCAGACAACTTTTTGGTAAATGTATAGGGTGTGTTTTGGTTAAATAATTAGCCTGATTCAAGTCCAGTAAACAGTGTCAGGTGAAAAAATTTAGTATTTTTCGCCAGTTTTATACTCC
The DNA here is from genome assembly GCA_030645295.1 of Saprospiraceae bacterium. Lineage (GTDB taxonomy): Bacteria > Bacteroidota > Bacteroidia > Chitinophagales > Saprospiraceae > M3007. Next base: position 4,668 of record JAUSMG010000417.1, read on the forward strand.
CAGCCAGATTGCATCAAACAGCGCCTTAAGAGGCAATACATTTGTCCTCAATACTATGAACCACTTCCCTAAGCTCCTTTTTTTACTCCCTTTATTGGTCAGCGCTTCGCTCGTTGCCCAGACCATTCCGCACCGTCCCGGCGAATTTTTGGTGTCGCTTTCGGTAGGGGAGGATGCTGTAGTACTGATGCGCCGGATGCCGACCTTCTCTGACAGTGAAAGGATCTCTGATTTATTGAATATCTGGATCTTACGTAATAATTTACCTGAACAGGAAGTGCTAAAATGGCTTCGGGAGCAGCCCGAAGTGCGGAGTGCACAATTTAACCACTTGCTTGAAAACAGAACGCTTCCGGACGACCCTCTTTTTCCACAACAATGGTATTTGCGCAATGACGGTTCTTCGGGCGGTACCGTCGACGCTGATCTGGACGCCGAGAAAGCCTGGGACATTACTACAGGGGGTCTCAGCCCGGCAGGCGATACCATTGTGATCGCAATCATTGACGGCGGACTCAATGCCGCCCATCCAGACCTGGCGGCAAATCTTTGGCGCAACCGGGCCGAAATCCCCAACAATGACATCGATGATGACGGGAATGGTTATACCGACGATTTCAGGGGCTGGAATGTTTTTTCACAAACGGATGATATTGAAGGCAGTACAACGACGCACGGCACCCCGGTCAGTGCCATAATGGGTGCTCGCGGCAATAATGGAATTGGCATGACCGGAATCAACTGGAACACTAAGATCCTGTTTTTGGCAGCCTCCGGCACCGAAGCCAACGTGTTGGCCGCTTATGATTATGTGTATCAAACCCGCAAACGATACAACAGCAGCTGGGGAGATCAAGGAGCCTTTGTAGTAGCGGTAAATTGTTCCTGGGGAGTCAATTACGGCCAGCCTGCCGATGCCCCGCTCTGGTGCGAGGCTTTTGACAAGTTGGGAGAAGTCGGGATCGTAAGCGTCGCAGCTACCGCCAATTTGCCGATCAATGTAGACGTGTTGGGCGATTTGCCTACAGCCTGTCTCAGCAATTATCTCATTGGAGTCACCAGCCTCCGCCGCAATGACCAAAAGGCTGAAAATGCTGCCTGGGGAGCGCAACATGTTGATTTGGGGGCTTATGGGCAAGACGTATTGAGCGCAGCGACATCAGGTGGGTATGGCAATTTTTCCGGCACCTCCTTTGCCGCGCCACAGGTTACAGGCGCCATTGGGCTGCTCTATTCTGCCCCTTGCCCGAATCTGATTGCGCTGGCAAAAACAGATCCTGCCTCCGCCGCTTATTGGGCCAAAAGTTTGATCCTGGAAAACGTAACCCCCAATGCTTCTTTAAGCGGAAAGACTTTTACGAATGGCCGCCTCAACCTTTATCAGACCCTCCAAACCTACGAAAACCAATGCAGCAATTGCCCGGCGCCGTTTGCACTCAAAGCCGAAATGCTAACGGAATCCTCAGCAATACTGCTCTGGTCCAAACCCCCAGCTGCCATCCATATAAACCTTCGGTGGCGTATGCTGGGTATGCTGGATTGGAACACTTTGGCAACTGTGTCTGCCCCGTTTTTGTTGTCTGATTTAGCAGACTGTGCCGTATATGAGTTTGAGGTTCAAACTATTTGCGAGGGGGGCGAAACAAGCCCCTGGTCGCTGCCTTTTATTTTTACAACCCAAGGGTGTTGTACTCCGCCGGCTTCCATTTGGATGGAGTCGGGTACCCTTGACCTCACAAAAATTGCCTGGGAGGCAAGTAGCCTCAACAATGAATACCGGCTCCGCTTGCGCAAAGCCGGGAACACCGTCTGGGCTTATTTTGAAGCGGATACCAATTTCTGGGTGTTTCAAAACCTGTTGCCTTGTGCCCAATACGAAATGCAGGTACAATCCTATTGCCAAGACTGGATCACGGATTATTCCTCATTGTTTTCTTTTCAGACAAAAGGCTGCGGAGCCTGTAATGATCTGGAATACTGCCTGGTAAAAGCCCAGAACGCGACCGAAGAATGGATATCTTTGGTGCAAATTGGCGCCTGGTTTAACGAATCCGGATCAGGTGGGTATGGTTACCAAAAATTTACGGAGGATCAAGCTGTTATGCCAAAATTGGTGGCAGGTGCGATGACGCCGGTGGTGGTAAAGCCCGGATTTTCGGGTGTTGCAAGCAAGGAATATTTTCGTATTTTTATAGATTACAATCAGGACGGCGATTTTGATGATGCGGATGAACTGGCCTTTGATCCCGGATTTGCATTGGAAGGCTTGGCCGAAGGGTTTATTCAGTCACCCGCTTTTGCAATGGCCGGAATCACCCGGGCCCGGGTAATGATGAAATACACTACTCCAAACGACAATCCGCCCACACCTTGTACCCCTTTTGACTTTGGACAAGTAGAGGATTATTGTGTTGAACTGCTGCTGGATTCCGTGAGCACCTCCATCCCGGTGGAGGATACGGTGTGGATGATTCGCGCTTTTCCACAGCCTGCCGGGGATTGGGTGATGTTGGAATTTCCCGCAGGCGTTTCGAAGAGTGTGTGCGAAATTCAGGTGGTAAATGCCTGGGGACAAACGATGACGGTTTGTTCCACTACATTAATGAAAAACAGTAAGTTATATATTGAAACCAGTCAATGGCCTGCCGGGATTTATGGGGTACAACTTCGCTGTGGAGCGCGGGTGATCCATGGAAAATTGCTCAAGGGATAAATTTTCAGGAAAATATAGCATTTGTTTGCTGGGTTGAAATTGGTACAGGTACTTTTAGCGGCAGAATTAACCCTTCACAAATACATTTTATACGAAAACGCTTCTTTGAATACGATTATGACATTTATACTTATTGGCATCGTCTTGCTGCTGTTGTTAGGGCTTTCGTTGGCGATATTTTTTCTCTTGTCACGACAAAAATCAATTCGAGAAAAGATCAATGCCCAAACCCTGGAACTTAAACATCAACAGGATTTGTTGGATGGCAATCTTCGGGTTCAAGAGGAGGAACGTCAACGCATTGCTGCACAATTGCACGACGATGTTTGTTCGAAATTAGGGGTAATGCACCTCACTTTTCACCGTTTGCGTCGGACCGAACCCACCAACGGGCAGTATGCAGAAATGTGCGACGAGATCAACGAACTCATCGGCGAAACCCTGACCATTACCCGGCGTATTTCTCACGAACTCGTCCCACCCACCCTCGAAGGTTTCGGACTTCTGGAAGCTCTGGAAGAATTGTGCGAACAAATCCGCAATACCGGAGCAGTGGATATCCGTTTTGAACACGATCTTTCACGATCAGATCTGGGCAATGATGTGAGCTTAGAACTCAATCTTTTCCGCATCGTTCAGGAATTGGCCAACAATTCGTTGAAACACGCTGATGCAAGTTTTATTACCTTAGAACTTCAAAAAGAAGATGATTTTATTCAACTGATCTACTGCGATAATGGCATTGGCTTTAACCCCAAAAACAATCATGCAAAAGGACTTGGCCTGAAGAATATTTATAACCGTGCAAAAATGGTAGGCGCTGCGGTACAACTCAGTACGGCGCCTGAACAAGGTTTTGAAATGCGGTTTTCGATGCCCGCCACCCCGCCACCCCCTCAACCCCAAACCCTAAACCCTAAACCCTAAACCCTAAACCCTAAGCTCAAACCCCTAAAACTCTAGCCCTCATCTACATGCATACCAACATCCTAATTGCGTTGGCCGACGATGAAGCCCTTTTTCGCCGTGGAATGCGCCTGATCCTGGAGGATTATCCGGATATCGAGGTCATGCTGGAGGCTGAAAATGGGGATGATCTGTTGAGCAAGATCCGCAGCTCCAACGAACTGCCCGATGTGCTGTTGCTGGACCTGAAAATGCCTGGTATGAATGGTATTGAAGCAGCAGAGGTCATCCGTCGCGAATTTCCGTCCATCCTGATTGTTGTAGTGTCCTCGCACATCAGCAAAGCCTTCATTATCAATATGATAGAAATCGGCGCGGCAGCCTATCTGGGAAAAAATGCCCATCCGGACGAGGTGGTAGAAACCATCCGAATGGTGCAGGAAAAAGGCTTTTTTTACAATGCAACCGTCATGGAAGTCATACGGGATAACATGATGGGAAAGAATCCTGTGAAGCCTCAGCGTGGTTTTGAAGTAGAACTCACCGGCCGGGAAAAAGAGGTGCTCCAACTTATCTGTGAAGAATGTACCACCCAGGAAATTGCGGACAAACTCTTTATCAGCAATCGGACAGTGGAAGGGCACCGTAACAATTTGCTTTCCAAACTGGGCTGCAGGAATACGGCTGGTTTGGTCGTATATGCCTTACACAGCGGGCTTGTAAAGGTCTAAAATTGGAGAAAAATGACGAAGACCTCCTATTAACACCCAATGGAGATCTGTAATCAATAATTTAAAAAAGAGCCGCCCCAATTACTTGAGGCAGCCCTGAATACTACATTTGATCTATATCATAATCATTTCTGCAAAACCACCCGTTTCCGGGCTTTCATCTGATCAGAGCGTACTTCCATGAAGTAGATCCCAGGCTTAAGGTCGTCCATTTGTATGGAGACATTGTTTGCGCCTTTTATACCCATACTCTTCTGTCGCAGGACCACCTTACCCGCAAGGTTGTAAACATCGAGATCAAATGCCTGAGATTCAGGCAATTCAAACTCCAGATTTAGCAACCCGTCTGTTGGGTTGGGGTACAGAACGAGTTTAAGTTTGCCGTCGTTCGGCTTCTCTGAGGGCCCACTGGGCAATACGCTCACTACTGAAGTACAGTTGGAGGTGTTTCCACTCCAGTCTCCTACGGTGATGACCAGATTGTAAACCCCTGGGGCAAAATATGTTTTCGCAATTGGGGTAAAGGAGGTGACTGAACAGTTGTCGATACTGTTGGCCGCCAGATCGGCGCCAAAAACAGTCACCTGGCCATTTACGAGTACTACCGTTACGTTCTGACAAATCGCAGTAGGGGCAATATTGTCTTTTACAGTTAGTACAGACGTACAGTTGGCCGAGTTTCCGGAGGCATCCGTTGCGGTAAGGAAAACGTTCTGCGGCCCGCCAATATCTCCACAATTGAATTGGGTACGATCGAGGGTCAGACTGTTAATGCCGCAGTTGTCGCTACTTCCATTGTCCACCTGATTGACCGTGAGGGTCGCCTTACCCATATTGTCAAGAAAAATGGTCACATTCTTGCACAACATGGTTGGCGGAGTCACATCCCTGACCGTCACCCGTGCAGTACAGGTGCTGGTATTGCCACTGCCGTCTGTGGCGGTGAGGGTCACGGTGATTAATCCTATATTGCTGCAATTGAACATCGAAGGACTCAAGCTTAGCGTGAAGCTACAGTTGTCGGTGCTTAGGTTGTCCACGGCAGAGGGCGGAACCGTTATCGTGCCATTGGGCCCCAGATTGGCTATCGCGTTTTTACACTTTGCCATCGGAAGGATCAGGTCTCTGACTGTGACGGTGGCCTCACATGTGGCTGTGTTTCCTGCATTGTCCGTACCGGTCAGGGTGACGAGATTGTCGCCAAGATGGGCGCAGGTAAACGCCGTTTGGCTCAGGCTTAAGGTAAGGGTGCAGTTATCAAAACTTCCATTGTCAACGGCTGCCACGGTCAGCGTTGCCTCTCCGGCGTTGTTGAGGTCAATGGTGGCATTCCTGCACATCATCGTGGGCTTTATGGTATCAATTACCGTCACCGTTCCCTGACAAGTGCTGGTATTTCCACTTTGATCAGTGCCGGTGAGCGTCACGGTATTGGCGCCGAGATTCGTACAGCCGAACGTGTTGGGCGCAAGGCTCAGGCTGGTCAGGGTACAGTTGTCTGTGCTGCCATTGTTGATCTCCGCGGGCGTGACCGATGCAGTGCCGGCTGCATTGAGCGCCACGATCACAGATTTGCAGATCATGGTGGGCGGGATCAGATCCACGACAGTCACGGTTGCATTGCAGGTAGCAGTGTTGCCATTGCCGTCATTGACCGTCAACACCACGGTATTTGGACCCAAATTGCTGCAATTGAAGGTGTTGGCTACGACCGAAACCTGATTGACTACGCCACAGTTGTCCGCTCCGCTTTGGTAAACATCGGCAGTTGTAATGGAAGCCAACCCTGCAGCATCCAAGGCAGCTGTATGTGCTTTGCAGACCACCGTAGGAGCGGTGATGTCTTTCAAAGTGACCGTAAACGTGCAAAACTCCGTGTTGCCATTGCCGTCATCTGCGGTGAGGGTAACGATCTCCACATCATTATGTCCATTCAAAACCGTGCTCGCCGCCGGACTTTGTGTGACGATTGGGTTTGCGGTACAATTGTCGCTGACCGATACCGGAGAATGCGAACCGACCGTGCCACTGCAACTGCCATCTGCTGCTACAGTTGTGTTTGCCGGGCAGGTAATGCTCGGCTTGGTCACATCTTTCAAGGTTACGGTGAAGGTACAACTCGCGGTATTTCCGTTGCCGTCATCCGCGGTGAGGGTAACCGTTTCCACGTCGTTATGTCCATTCAAAACTGTACTGGCCAAGGGGCTTTGCGTCACCGTTGGAATGGCTGTACAATTGTCGCTGACCGATACCGGAGAATGGGAACCCACTACGCCGCTACAGCTTGCATCTGCGGCCACGGTCATATTGGCCGGACAAGTGATGCTTGGCGGTGTAATATCCTTCAACGTCACGGTAAACGTGCAAGCGGCAGTATTCCCGTTGCCGTCATCAGCAGTGAGTGTGATGGTCTCTGCGTCATTGTGACCGTTCAAAACTGTGCTGGCTGCCGGGCTTTGGGTCACGCTCGGGTTGGCGGCACAATTATCGCTGACCGAAATGGGCGAATGGGCCCCGACCGTACCGCTACAATTGGCATCTGCTGCCACGGTCATATTGGCCGGGCAGGTGATGCTGGGCGGTGTGATGTCCTTTAAAGTAACGGTAAACGTGCAAAACTCCGTGTTGCCATTGCCGTCATCAGCCGTTAGGGTGACTATTTCTACGTCGTTATGACCGTTCAAAACCGTGCTCGCCGCCGGACTTTGTGTGACGCTTGGGTTTGCAGTACAGTTGTCACTGACCGATACCGGAGCATGCGAACCGACCATGCCACTGCAAGTGCCATCGGCTGCTACGGTCGTATTTGCCGGACATACGATCACAGGCTTGGTCACGTCTTTCAAGGTGACGGTGAAATTGCAACTGGCGGTATTTCCGTTGCCGTCATCCGCGGTGAGCGTCACCGTTTCCACGTCATCATGTCCATTTAAAACCGTACTGGCCAAGGGGCTTTGCGTCACCGTTGGATTGGCGGCACAATTGTCGCTGACCGATACCGGGGAATGTGCGCCTACTGTGCCACTGCAACTGCCATCTGCCGCTACCGTTGTGTTGGCCGGGCAAGTGATACTTGGCGGAGTTACATCTTTCAAAGTGACTGTAAACGTGCAACTTGCTGAGTTGCCGTTGCCGTCGCTCGCTGTAAGTGTGATGGTTTCAACGTCATTGTGGCCGCTGAGGGGAGTGCTTGAAATCGGGCTTTGGGTCACACTTGGGTTGGCGGTACAATTGTCGCTGACCGAAACCGGGGAATGCGCACCTACTGTGCCACTGCAACTGCCATCTGCCGCTACTGTCGTGTTGGCCGGACAGGAGATGCTTGGCGGGCTCAGGTCTTTGAGCGTTACTGTAAGGGTGCAGCTGGCGGTATTGCCGTTGCCATCATCAGCGGTCAGGGTGATGGTTTTTACATCATTGTGGCCAATAAGCGGTGTAGACGAAACCGGACTTTGGGTCACGGTTGGGTTGGCTGCGCAATTGTCGCTGACCGAAACAGGCGAATGCGAGCCGACCGTTCCACTGCAACTGCCATCTGCTGCGACGGTAGTGTTGGCCGGACAAGTGATCATGGGTGGGGTAATATCGCCGATTACAACGGTGGTGGTCCCAACACCGCTGCAGCCATTTTGTGTTATGGTCAGCGAATAAGTGCCTGCCGCTGCTGGAATTGCGGGGAAGCCCGTTGGGATCCTTTGGGTGGAGGAATAACTATTCGGCCCGGACCAGGAATAAGTGACCGTCCCGGGTAGTACGGGCCCGCCGTCTAACAAGATGGTTCCATTGGGACAGACCGGACTGTTGCTAGTCGGCGTGGCATTGGGTCCGTTGACCACAACCGATACGGAAGCAGTCCCTTTACAGTTTTTGTTATCGGTTACCGTTACCGTATAGACCCCTGCACCTGTATTAAAGACCACAAAGGGGGTTGGATCTTCCATGTTGGAACCATAACTATTTGGGCCTGTCCAGGAAAAAGCGACGAAGATGCCGGAGCCGCCAGAAGGCGTGGAGTTGAGCACCAGATTGGTTCCTCCGCACACCGGACTGTTACTCGTCGCGGTGACAACAGGTGCGGGCAGCGTCGAGACCGCGACACTGGTCGATGCCGTGGCGGTACAGCCCGCGTTATCCGTTACGGTTACCCGATAAGTACCTGCATTGGCAATCGTAATCGGAAAATCTGTAGGGTCCTCCATGGATGAACTGAAATTGTCTGGACCGGTCCAGTTGAACGTGGAATATATCCCGGATCCACCACCCGGGGTGGAATTCAAATCGAGATTGGCGCCTGTACACACGGGAGAATTGCTGCTCGCCGTAAGGGTTGGTTTTGTATTGATCACTACCGTGGTGGTGGTGGTGGCGGTACAACCCTTGCTGTCGGTCACTTTCACCTGATAAACACCGGCTGAAGCGGCGGTGGTGGAGAAAGGGACGGGATCTTCCACCGAAGCGACATAGAAATCAGGGCCTGTCCATTGGAAGAGGCTGTATATCCCCGAGCCTCCGGAAGGAGTGGAGGAAAGGGTAATGTTCGAGCCTTCACAGACCGGGCCATTGTTCGTCGCCGTTATGGCTGGAAGCGGGTTGATGACCACGGTTACACTGCCCGTAGCCGTACAACCGGCCAGGTCGGTCACGGTTACATAATAATCCCCTGCTACCGCCGGCGTTACCGGGAAAGCGGCAGGGTCTTCAACATTGGCAGCATAACCGTTCGGTCCTGACCACAGGAAAGCCGAGTATTGGCCTGAACCACCCGATGGGGTTGATCCCAGGGCCACAGTGCCATTGGTACACACCGGAGCAAGCAGGCTTGCTGTGATGCTGGGTAACCCATTGACGGACAAGGAAATAGTGCCCTTGGCCGTGCAACCTGTGTTGTCCGTCACGGTCACGGTGTAAGTGCCCGCAGCGTTCATCGTGGCCGGGAAACCTGTCGGATTTTGCACGTTATCACTGAAGCTGTTAGGGCCTGCCCAGTTGTATTGGGTATAAGAGCCTGATCCGCCTGCGGGCGTAGAGGTCAATAAAACGGTTCCACCTACACAAACAGGGCTGTTTACTGCAGCCGTGATGGTAGGAGCGGGGTTGACCACTACGGCGGTGGTCCCGGTGCCAGAGCATCCGGCATTGTCCGTCACCGTCACGGTGTACGTTCCAGCCGAGGCCAATAAAGCGGAGAAACCTGCAGGATTTTGTGCCGATGCAGTGTAGTTGTTTGGGCCTGCCCAACTAAATTGAGTATAAATACCGGAGCCGCCACTTGGGGTGGAATTCAGATTGATGTTAGCACCCACACAAACGGGACTGTTGCTGGAGGCCGTGATGGTTGGAGCAAAATTGGCCGTCACGGTGATACTTTTAGTGGCGGTAGCACTGCAACCAGGCGTGTCTGTCACGGTTACGGTATAAGTACCTCCCGACGCGGCCACTGCCGGGAATCCTGCCGGGTCTTCGACATTTGCCGAATAACCATTTGGCCCTGCCCAGGAGAAAGAGGCATAGGGTGGGGTGCCACCAGAAGGGGTGGAACTCAATTGAATGGTTGCGCCAAGACACACGTTCCCGGTATTCCCGGATGCCGTGATGCTGGGTGGGGGAGCAATTACGATGGAAGCCGTTGCTGTGCAGGCGCCTGAACTGGTTGCGGTCACGGTATAGGTTCCCGCAGTGCTGACCGTAATGGAAGCGGTGGTCGCTGTGGTACTCCACACATAAGCGATGCCGCCTGAGGCGGTAAGATTTACATTTCCGGTCACACAGAGCAGACTGGCGCCGCCATTGATCTGGGCAGTAAATGGTTCTACGGCCTGATTGGTGATGGTCACGGTCAGGGCCAGGACGTCTGTCAGGTTATTTGAGTTGGTGACCTGGATATTGACCTCGTACTGGTTGTCTGTATTGGCGTCTGCCGGGGTTTCAAAATCGGGCGAGAAGCCTATGGCCCAGCTCAGAATACCCGTCACGGCATCAATGGCAAATCTTGTCACATCTGCACCTCCAGCCAGTGCATACGTCAGGCCGGCTCCTTCGCTGTCATTAGGATCGCTGGTCTCTGTATCGTACAGAACCGAGCAGGCATTTTCCTGAAAATTGACCGAAGCGGCCGAGGTGATTACCGGCCGAACGTCGTTGGTAATGGTAAAGATAGCCTGGGTAGTATCGCGACGTTGATCGGGGTAATCACAGTCCCAAACGATAAAATCAATCGGGTAGGAGCCCAGCCAGCTGGTATCAACAATGGCAATGGTCATCACGCCATTTGCAGCGAGGGAAGGTGCCAAAGGCGAAAGCTGTACCAAATAAGGAGATGCGATCGTGCCTGCGGAGCCCCCGGCCACAAAGGTCAGATTGGAGCTTTCCGTGTACAGATACTGCCTTGCAGCATCAAAAAATTCAAACGTGATCTTTCCAGCGCCCACATTGGCCAGGGTCAAGGTGTATGAAACTGTAGGGGGCGCCCCCACAGGTGCAGCCCAACCGGCCAGATTTCCGTCAACATAGCCCGCCAGTTTAGCACCAGCGCCCGCCATTTGTACATCGGCAAAAAGCGGCCGTGCAATAACGGTCATCGGATTGGAACCAGGCGCAACAACAGGCCAGGCGGGGTCGGGATCGCTGCCCGTGAAAGGAAAGACGTCAAAATCAAACTGACGACAAGGCCCCGTAAAGGCCAGATGGTCATCCAAATCAAAACTGGCAAACTCGTCTCCCTGAAAAATGGTCTGGTCTGGAACGGTAAGCCATACCGGAGGACCGTAATCTTCAAGCACAGTGAACCATCCCGTGATGGTATCCGCCAATTGGCCGGGTGTATTTTCGGTCACAATAATGCGGACGGAATCGGTGCCGATCCAGGTGTTCAGCACAGGGGTCACCGTCAGCACACCATTCACGATCGTAGCGGTGAGGTTGGGCCCGGGCTGAGCCGACCAGGTGACCGGATCGCCATCCGGGCTATTGAGGTAATCGGTCAGCGTAACAAGATCAAAAGGAATATTCTGGAGGGTGGTATCGGCCAAAATCGGAAGCAGCTCCGGCGGGTAATCGGCGTTCGGGTCAATGTTGAGCCAAAACGGCATACCGATGGATCCAACGGTCGAATTGTGGATAAAATTCACCTCCTCCGGTGTAGGGTAGATCAAGTCATTTGGAGCATAATACACCCGAAAATTCAGGGTTTCACCGGTGTATTCGTCCGAATAGGCCGTGATATAGAAGTAAGCATCACCCAAAATAGTAATGGGAGTAGCAAAGCCCCGCAGCGTATTGCCTACAAATACGCCAACCATATTGGAAGCATTGTTGCTGGGAGCGCCACTGAAATTTACCCGGACAATGAGACTCATATTGAACTCAAAGTCGTCAGGGTTGATGGACCAGTTGGGTGGGGCTGATGATTCAGCTGAACTGATTTTAGCGGACAGGGTAAGGGTGTTAGCCGATAACTGCAGGCCTGCGAACAGCAGGAATGCCCAAAGACATATTTGCAGACGGCCTATTTGTAAAGAAAACCTATTCATCATTTTTTATTTTAAAATGAAAACCATTGAGGCGATTTTCGGTGGAGCCGATCCCGTGACGGGCTCCACCGAAGATCATTTATTGCAGCACAACTTTTTTGACCACGTTTCCGGAATCGGTCTGAAGCCGGATGAAATAAACACCAGAGGGCAATTGCGATCCGGAATCGGATATTCCTTTCCAAACCATCGTATTCATCCCTTCCCTGGCCGGAGCGCCCCAATGGGCAACCAATTTTCCATTGATATCCGTGATGCCAAGGTGTACTTCCTGGGCTTCTGTCAATGCAAACCGAATCAAGGTTTCCGTATGGAACGGATTGGGTTGAACCTCAAAGGATTTTGCCAGTGCCAAGTCATACGTTCCACTGCTTGGCAAGCTAAACGGCACCGGATTTTCAATACTTCCCTGATGCAGGTCCGGAGAGAAGCTCATTACTTCGCTCAGGTCCTGAACGGCACCGGTACTGCTGTCGAACAACTTGTATCGGATCTGTTCGCCGCTTGAGTTGGAATACACGGTCAGAAAGAAAAGATAAGCCTGCAATGGTTCAACATAAATGGCCTGTCCCGTTCCGCGCACTTGTCCACTGGCAAAAGCGCCGAGTTCCATAGTTGCGGTGCTTGCATTTACCCCACTGACCTTTAGCATTCCAATTAGGGTCATGCTGTGCTCAA
>JAUSMG010000408.1 GCA_030645295.1 Saprospiraceae bacterium
CTCTTGAAAACGATGTCACGCTCATGGACGGGGTAATTTCGGTCGTCTATCTTCAGGTTTTTTATCTGAAAAAACAGTTCGGCCAAGAGTTTGGCGCCGTCCTGCAAACCAATGAGCGTAGGGGTGCCTTGCAGCACTTTGTACTGCACCAGTGGTAGAGCATACCGCGTACCTCCATCGTCGAAGTGATTGTGCAACAAGGGACTGTACTCGCGGAACACCGAGCCAAAGTAGCCACGCAGTTTGTGGCCATCTCGGGTGGCGAGGCGGATTTCAGGGAAGGAGATTTGGGCGAGGGTGAGGGTGGTGGTCGAATTCATTGGTTTATCAAAAGCTTGCTGTTGTGTTTTCGCGATATTTTTCCTTATTGCTTTTCGTTTTGAATTTCAAGCCTGTCTCGCTGTCGTAAAAACAATCCAGATATTTAAACCAGTCGTGTTCTGGGTCTTTACGCCAAGTTGTCCATTTTAGTTTTGACTTTCGCACGGACACTTCGTGCTTGTGTTTCACCTCCTGCTTAGCTCCCTGCAATTCTTTATAAAATTTGTCCGGGATGATGCTCTCTGTGTCCAAGCCCTCGCGAGTATATGATTCTTGCAAACCAGTATTATCTTTGATAAAATGTAGATGCCGCTGAATTTCGGCGTAAGCCTTCAAGCCGCGCTGATAACCGTCATCGGTCTCTACGTTATAGTTTTCGTACACCTTGTCTACTAATTCCGTCAGTTCGAGTTCTGTCAGTTTTTGCCCATTTTTTTCGCGCAAGAGGTAAAATGTTTTAGTCAAAAAGTCCTCTCGGGCATAAATCAATTCCTCCACCAGAGGCTGGTGTTTGAATACGATAACCTTGCTGTCTTCTTTTTTTCGCCCCCGGTTAACTCGCCCAGCACGTTGAATAAGCGCGTCCATCGGAGCATTTTCAGTAAAAAGCACATCAAAATCAATGTCCAGGGAAACTTCTACGACCTGCGTAGAGACGAGTAAAAATGACTCTCCGCTTTTTTCCCTTTCCAAAATCATCTTTTCTTTTTCCTGACGGTCGAGTTGGATAAAGCGGGAGTGATAGCACATGATGTTCTCCGTATACACCTTATATATTTCATATAGTCGAATGGCCTCGTCCACCGTGTTCACCACCACCAGCACCTTCCTCTTTCGGGAAAGCCACTCTTTCACCTCGTTTTCTATGCCGTCGGATTCGGTTTCACGGACTTCAAAAACATTTCGCGCCTTGTCCAGCAATTCGTGGTCGCGGACGGTGCTGGCCTCACCGATGTCTAGCGTTTTTTGCAGCAAAACCAGCAGTTTCTGTGGCATGGTGGCGGTCATTATGAAAAACTCGGCCTTGAACTCTGTCCGCAAAAACCGGATGGTGGAAATAATCAGCCCAAGCGTGAACGGCTCATACAGGTGGATTTCATCAATAATGACCTTCGCCCGCAGCAGGTGGAAGGTCTTGATTTCCCAAAAACCGAGATTAAAGCCTTGTGTCAGCACTTGATCCACTGTGCAGACGCTTACATCCTTGAAGAAAGTTTTGTCCAGCAGGTAGCCCCTATCGTCAGCGATATATTTGTCATCAATTTCCTTTTGAAAATACAAGGCTGAGGAGTGTACCACCGCACAGCGGTCTTTTTCAAAATACTGGATCAGCCGCTGATAAATAGCGTTGGATGTCACGCGGGTCGGCAGTAGATAAATGATTTTTTCAAACTCCCGCTTTTGACTTGCCCACAGCAACGCGGCCTCAGTTTTACCGCTTCCAGTTGGGGCAACAGCCATTGTACATCCTGGGCGGAGGCAGTCTTGTTGAAATTTTAGGAACTGAAACTTTTCCACCGACTTGCCTTCGCGCCGAAGTTTTTGAATGATTTTTTCTTTCAAAAATTCAGGGTCAAAAGTCCAGCCGCTTGGCAGTTCGCGGTGCGCCGAAGCCGTCCAGTCGGCGATGTTCAGCATAGCTTTGTAGAAAATGTATTCCGTGCGGTCAATTGCTGTAAAACGAGGAGGAACGTGTTTCAGAATTTTTTCGTGAAATACATCGTGGAGCAGTTTCAGCGGAAGCCTCGGCATCTTGTCCGACTGGTCTTTTGGCCCCAACGGAAACGGCACACCTGCCACCCGGCTTCTTTCTAAAAAAACTGTTTTTGCTGCCACAAAATTTTCCTCCGGTAAAACCAGTGTGCGCAGCGCGTCTTGCTGAAAAAGCAAGTCCGTCAATGGCTTATGGTGGCTGAATACTGCAAAAAGCCACAGTGGTTGACGGCCTACTTCATCGGGATTGGCCAACACGAGGAACATCCCGGACAAAAACTCGTGCCGCACTGTGCTCTCGAGCCAGCCCGGTTTCTTTTGAATCATATCCTGAAAGTTTCCACAGATTTTACCGAAATCATGGAACAGGGCAGACCAATATCCTTGTCGCCAGAATTCGTCGGGTAGGTCAAGGTCAGCAGCATATCGGGCTCGAAGCGCTTGCCATACTTTCACCACTTCGTCGGTGTGCTGCATGACCGTTTCTTGAGGGTCTGACTTGGCAAGCAAGTGGTTAATGTTGGCAGTCATGGTATCGGGTTTGAGACCTTCCAAGTTTTAAAAACTTGGAGGGTCTGGACTTGTGAAAAGCCTGGCAGGGCATGGTAAATGACCTAAGACCATTTAGATTCCTCTTCATGCAGCGGGAACACAGGGATGAAATGCGCTCCATACTGCACACCGGTTACTGCATAGTTCAGCGTCATAGGCTCACCAATGAATGACAAGGTTTTGCGTTGCACGACCCGACGAACGCCGTAGTCTGATTCGTATTGGAAACGCACGGGCAAGTCGTAGGTTATCGGCTCAGAAGTCGCATAAATGGAAAAATCACCTCCATCAAAAAGGTGTTCCTGCACTTCTGCCATCACATTGCCCGACACGAGGCAATGCGCCATTTGTTTTGTTTCGGCTGTTTCGGTGACTATTTCAACCGAAATCACCTTAGCTAGCGAGTCGCTGCTGCCCATCGTGAGGGCAAAGACAGGTTGTTGAAAAGCGGTCAACAGCTCTACAACCTTCTCCTTTTTCTCGCATCCGAACACGGCAAACCAGTGATTGTCGAACAGGAATTCCCGAAGCACGATACTTGAAGCCTTCTCTGGGTTGGAATCCAAAGTTCGGTACTTCCAGAGGTCCATGGCAAAGCCTTCCGAAGTACCCCAAATGCCGAGATGCCAGTGGTCGCGCTCAAAGTATTCCTGCGCCGCTTTGGGGCTTTTCCCCAACGCCGCCCCTGCCAGCCCAACGAGAGTCGTGGGCGGTGGCAATTGCAGGGTTTTGTGAAAATTCTGGAACTCCGGGTTACGGAAAGTAGCCATCATCGCGCGGAGTTCGACGACGCAATAGTTCATTGACCGAAGTAGTTTTTCACCCATGATTCAATTTTTTCAAAGCCTTCTTTGAGACTCAACACACCATCTTCTTTACCGAAAACAGCTTCTTGCGCAGCAAAAACGTGGTCGCTCATGAACCGATCGTAGTCCTCTACCACACTTTTCAACACACCGGTCTCTACATTGCCATCTTTGCCGACACGCACGGCTTCAAGGAAAACCGGGTTTTTGGCACTCATGGCAGCCGCAGCAAGGAATTTTGGCGAGATATCCGCGAGAAACCTTGTTTGCCGTCCGCTGCTCCACAGGTTGCGGAATGCATCAAGGAAAGCGAGCGTTCGTTTGCATTTCTCTTCGGTTGTAAGTTCACCAGCCTCAAAACCCTGCCCCGCGCCGATGCGGTCCATTTCAATCAGAATCGTGCCGCGATAGATGCCGGAGTGGATTTCGGTTTCAAAAATATTAGGCTGGATTTCTTCGCCCTTTTCGTTTTTGATGCCCTTGCCCATATAGTTGGTGGCATAATCCAAGTTGCCCTTATAATCGGTCAGAGCTACTAACGCTTCTACTCGTATAGGTGAAGTACGTACCGTGCTGGTTCCCCTGCCCTTTTCTTCTTTCGATGGCGCGGCGTCCATGTAGCCAAAAAGGTCGTCGTCAACGAATTCCACAGGCTTGATTTGGGTTTTCGGCGCGCCTTTTTTGGCACTGGCTTCCTGGATGGGCGAGAGCGTCCAACCCATGTCAGCCAATCGGTCGCGCATAGCTCGACGAATTGCCTGTGCCGAGACGTAGGGCAGTTCTGCACCATTGGCGAGCGTGATTTTTTTGATGGGATTTATATTGTCCACTTCTTTGTCTGCTCCATTGAGGCTGGCGAAGGAAACCTTGGAGAGGTACGTAATGGTTATGCTGTTGATGTTTTTCATGATGCAGGTTGGGTTGTTGATGCGTTATAAGAACTGGATTGAAATGCCCCATTCAATAAGTTTAAGGCTGCCATGACTGTGAATTGCTTGATGAATACGAAGTTTTGGTCGTCATTCATATCTTCGGATTCAAGCAACTGGTTAGCGACGATGATGCCATATTTCTTCTGAAATCGGATAATAGCCTCGCGGAACTGCTCAGCGGTGCGTGCTTTGTGTAGATGTACCATGTAACTACGAGCTTGCTTGGCGTTGCTCTTTCGGTCTCCATCCTCGAAATTGAGTACAGACATCCCAATGCTTTTCCCCAAGTTGATAGCTCGAGTTTGCAACGAGGTTAATGCTTCTTTTTCCATTTTTTTGTATAAGATTGGTTCGTAAATAATAAGAAAGTTAAAGAGGGTTTTGAAGTTTTTGTAACGGGCTTCGGTCTGATCTTTTTCGTCCGGAGAATTCAGGTAAAGGAAGCACCAGAAAAAAAGTTTCTCAAAATCAGGTAGCACAGAATGGGCTTTCATCACCTTGTCGAGCACGGTGTTTCGGAATCGCCGTGAAAGTCGGAAGCTGTTTTTACTGCTCCGTTCTGAGCGGTGCTGAAAAAGCAGGGATTGAAGCAAAGACAAGAAGTTCACGCCTTGTCTTTCCAAGTGTGCCATCAAGCGAACGGTAAACTTGAAATGGTTGAACTGCTCGAAATAATTGGGGCGGAGTGTGCCGGAGAATTTATCCGCTTTGAGCGAAACCAATGAAATCGGAATATGCCGAGAACCGAATGCTGTATCAAAAATATCCAAATCAAGTTCTGAGGCTGATTCCATGTTTTTACTGAACAGCAGGTTACGGTAGATCGTATAAATCAACATGAAGCGCGTCTCATGTGGCTCAGTCAAATCCTTTCGCGGTGCTGTGCGGTATTCATCACCTTTCTTGCTATCGAAATTAAAGAACTTAAAGTTGGTTAGGTAGTTGGATTCCATTAGTTGCACTTTGTCCATGAAAACAGTGCTGTTCTGCTGTAAGAAAGTACGTAGATTTTCGAGGTTGTTGGTTTCAAAAAGATAGCAAAATATGGTATCCAGACCGCTGGCGTATCGGTAAAGACAATATTTGGGAGCAAATCTTGAAAGAAACATCGCTTTCCAACTGATGCGCTTGTCAGTCCCTGAAAGAAAGGAGTTGAAATTGGTTAGCCCTGCCAAAAATGGAGAGGTGCTGGTGTTTTCAGTCAGTTTTTTGAAACCCTCACCCGTGAGGTAACAAATGTTTTCTCCTGCGGACAAATGTTCTGGCAAGACCTTTTCTAGCCGTGTAATTTTGGTGTACGGTTCATTTAGGTAAACATTGCTGGCAAGCTCAAGCCCTTCATTTGTAAAATAGGTTTCAAACTTTTCAGCCAGTAAAGGGCGAGTTTTGCGAAGGGTCTCTATTTTTGATTTATTTTCCTCTAGACGTGTAAGACCTTGAGCATTATTGGTCAATAGTTCTGTCAGACCAAGGGTATTCATCCGCGGAAACCGCTCGAAACGATATTCTGCTTCGATATAGTAAGCATTCAATTTTTCTTCAATTTGTTTCGGGTTAGCTGTATCGTATACTTCCTTACCCATCCGATAATACACCTCTTCCAGCGCCTCATGCCACTTCTCACCGCGCACTGTCAGCGCATCGGAAGAAAATTCAACTACTATATCTGGAAAATCCCTTGATGCATCAAGTAGATAATCGTACAAAGCCACGATACCAGTGTTCAGGAACACGTTGGAGGTGCGCCGGAAAATGATTTCATTAGGATAGGCTGACTTCATCAGATAAATTTTTTAATTGTTTAATTTACGCTTTTGATTCCACGCTGCAAAGATTCCCCCCAGCCCTCCGAACTGACTTCCCTACCCCCCTGAAAAAGGGAAATTATTTTTTATTTCATGGGTGAGGTACCAGCGGCCAGACCTTCCAAGTTTTTAAAACTTGGAAGGTCTACGAAGCACTCACGCCCCGCTTCTCCCCCATATCTAATCCTCTATTAAAAAATCTCCTCCCATCTTCCAGTCTATATACTCGTTGTGCCGCAGGATGAATTGCTCCTTGCCACCAAACCAAGACAATACCTCCTCACGCCGCAATTTCGTAGGATGTTCAGAGAGCATGGCGGAATACGAACTATCCGTCCAGTCCCGGAAATCGCCATACAAGTCATGCAATTGAGGGTTCGCATGAATGTAGAGCACAAGATTGGGTAAGTGCAGTTTCGACCCAATGCGTAAACGTTTAAAGTTTTTTTGAAACAGACTTCCAACACGTCCCTCCTGCTTGTTGATCGCTTTTGCGTAAGACATAAAAAACAACCGAAACTGTTCACTGACCATTTGACCAACGACTTCAGCGGCGGCAGTATCTGATCGGGTCTCCAGACTTTTCAGGTCTTTGAGACCTGGAAAGTCTCCGCCACCCGCGATAACTTCTGCTGCTGATTTCACACGCGCCAGTATGTGAAAATGATTGGGCAAAAGGCAGTAAGCATAAGTGTCAAGTACCGGGTACAAATACTTGGAATATTTGCCGAGGAAATACGGTGCGTTTGCTGGTTTGTAAAAAACGTTTTCTCGATTGTTGCCCCTGTTGAAAATGTGAAAAAACGCGTCAGGAATTAGTGGCGGATAATAGTCAATCATGGTTTGAAGCAAGTTTATGTTATTGGATTGTTTGGGTTGGGATTATCTGAGACCTTCCAAGTTTTAAAAACTTGGAAGGTCTAAAACCGCATCTTCCCAACCTCCCCCCGCAAATGTTCCCGCAGCGATTCCGGCGCAATCACTTCAATATCAAGGTGGTAAAACCCAAGAATAAAATTGGATAGCCCAAAGAACTGGCTATTCACATCTGCCTGAAAGTCAAAGGAATTCGGGTCGCTGGTGGCCTCGATATGGCCACGGGTGAGCGGGTAGCGTTCAATGAGTTCGTTGTAAGCGCCTACACTCAGGCGCAGGTGTACATTCACCTGTTTGTTCGTGACAATGCGGAAGGGATCAGTTTTCATGATGTTATGGGATCCTTCGTGTGCCCAGTGGGTATCAGTCAACTTAACACGCACAAAACGGGTAAGCCGAAAGTGACGCACAGCCCGTTTATCAACCTCAAAGGCATGGACCATATCATCAGCAGGCACAATGTGGAACGGCTCGACCAAACGGTCACTTACCTGACTGCTATTGGAGGAGCGATAGCCTTCCAGCAAAACCATCCTCCGTTCAGAACGGGCTTGTTCAAGCAATTCAACCTTAGTCAGATGCGGTTTGCGCAGATAAGCAAATCCAAGTCTGCTGTAGTCGTACAGTGCATGGAGTTTCTGGATTAACTGAGCCTGTTTTTCGGGCGTTGTGCGCAAGTTGCGGATCGCCTCGTACAGGAGGGCACGTTCTTCCTCGGAGAAATAGAGTAATTCGGAAATTTTTTTCAGCGTTCTATTCTGCTTGAACGCAAGTCGGTACCTTTTGTCGCGGTCGAGTTCTAGTCCAAGTTCGCTGAAGAGGGCTAGATCGTTTTTAATCGTATCCTCATGAACGCCATATTCCTCAGCAAAGTGCTGTTTGGTGTAACCATAGGGGCGTTCAACAATGCTGCGCATTACACGCAGGAGGCGTGCTTTTGTTTTAAATTCGGTATCTTTAGGCATAGAAAGGTGTCTCGATCTGAAATATATCAGTACACAAGATAAGCACCCTTCACGACAGTATATATTAAAAAAAGAGGCGGCACCTGGTGGGGTGTCGCCTCTTCTATATTTTGAGCAAAAATGCTTTAAGCCTGCTCTTCGTCTTTTTTATCCGCCGTAGCTTCAGCGGAGGCGGATTCATCTGCAGGAGTTTCAACTTCTGGCGCAACTTCAGCCGCAGCCTCTACTTCGGCTACCGCTTCTTCAGCAACAACTGCAACATCTTCAACAGCAGCCTCTACTGGTGCTGCAACCCCCACCTCCGTTATAACTTCGGCGGGCACGGCTACCACCGTTTCTTCAACAGGTGCTGCATCTACTTCTTCTACCACTTCATTTGCTTCTTCTGCCATGGCTACGGCGGCTGATGGCTCATCCGCCACAGCAGCCGCCTTCCGGCTACCACCACGACGTGTTTTCTTAGCTTGACGCACCTTGCCTTCATTCGGTGCATAGGTTTCGTTGAA
Source organism: Saprospiraceae bacterium (assembly GCA_030645295.1). Classification (GTDB taxonomy): domain Bacteria; phylum Bacteroidota; class Bacteroidia; order Chitinophagales; family Saprospiraceae; genus M3007. Next base: position 8,477 of record JAUSMG010000408.1, read on the forward strand.
ATCTACCATCTCGATCATTGCAGTTTCAGCGCCGTCACCCCGACGGAAGCCGAGTTTGATGATGCGAAGGTAACCGCCGGGGCGATCGCCAACTTTCTCTGCTACTGTGCCAAAGAGTTCTTTAAGCGCCTCTTTATTCTGCAAGTAACCGAATACGATACGGCGTGAGTGGGTCGAGTTGTCTTTTGCTTTGGTGATCAGCGGCTCCGCATAACGGCGAAGCGCTTTGGCCTTGGCAAGTGTAGTGGTAATACGCTTGTGCTCGATCAGTGCGATGGCGAGGTTGGCAAGCAGGGCGCGTCGGTGTGATGCAGTGCGCCCGAGGTTGTTAATTTTGTCTCCGTGTCTCATTGTAAGTGTACCCTTTGTTTAGGTGGCGGCACTGGCGCAAGAGATGTATGATGTATGATGTATGATGTATAAACCAAGATCACACTAAAATTTCATAATCTACTCTGCATCAAACAGTTACCGCACTTTTGTTATGTATGAACTATGATGTATGAACTATGATGTAAATTGAATGCTGTTCAGCAGTTCATACATCATAGTTCATACATCATACATTATTCTTCGTCCAACTTATACTTCGCCAGGTCCATGCCGAAGGTCAGATTTTTGTCTTGCAATAGTTCCTCGATTTCTACCAGCGACTTCTTACCGAAGTTGCGGAATTTGAGGAGCTCATGGGTATCGTAGCGCACCAATTCAGCCAGGGTATTGATTTTGGCAGCTTTGAGGCAGTTGTAAGCACGAACGCTGAGATCGAGGTCTTCGAGCGAAGTTTTCAGCAGTTTGCGCATGTGAAGGATGTGCTCATCCACCACACTTTCCTCACGGTTGGTCGGTGTATCGAAGGTGATGTTCTCATCTGTGATGAGCATCAAGTGCTGAATAAGGATACGGCTTGCTTCGCGAATGGCATCTTCCGGGTGGATGGTGCCGTCCGTTCTGATGTCGATCGTGAGTTTTTCGTAGTCCGTACGTTGACCAACACGGGTGCTTTCCACACGGTAGGCAACATTTTTGATCGGGGTATAGATGGCGTCGATCGGAATTACTCCGATGGCAGCATCCTTAGGCGCGCCATCTTCAGCAGGCTGATAGCCACGGCCTTTGTTGATCGTCAGCTCAAGCTCAAGCGTCACCGATGGCTCCATGCGGCAAAGCAGGAGGTCGGGGTTCATGATCTTGAACACGTTGGTAAAGTCCTCAATATCGCTGGCGCGAAATTCTTCCTTACCACTGATGGTGAGGTAGATCTTCTCCTGTGGATTTTTGTCATCCTGCACCACAGGTTTGATGCGCACTTGTTTGAGGTTAAGCACAATGTCCACTACGTCTTCTACCACTCCTTTGATCGTCGCAAACTCGTGGTCGACACCGCCAATACGTACTGCATTGATGGCATAACCTTCGAGTGAGGAGAGAAGAACGCGGCGAAGCGAGTTGCCAACCGTTTGGCCGAAACCCGGCTCCAAAGGTTTGAACTCGAAAGTGCCTTCAAATTCAGTCGCTTTTTGCAACAGGATCTTGTCAGGCTTCTGGAAATTGAGAATACTCATATGTGGAATGCTCCGAGAGTGTTGGGTGGTTATTTCGAGTACAACTCGACAATCAACTGTTCGTTGATATTTTCTGGAATCTGGTCACGCTGTGGGTAAGCGAGGAAAATGCCTTGCATCTTGTCAAGGTTCCATTCGAGCCAACCGAACTGACGAACGTTGTTGGTCTTGGCGCCTACATGGGTGGTTACAATTTCCAACCCTTTTGATTTGCCACGAACCGCAATAATATCGCCTGGTTTGCATGAATAGGAAGGTATATTCACCACTTTGCCATTCACGGTGACGTGACGGTGGCCTACCAATTGGCGAGCACCGCGGCGGGTTGGAGAAATGCCCAAACGGTATACCGTGTTGTCCAAACGGGCTTCCAAAAGTTGAAGCAATACCTCACCGGTAACACCGTGCCGACGCGTTGCGCTGACGAATGTTTTGCGGAATTGACGCTCCAGCACACCATAAGTATACTTGGCTTTTTGCTTTTCCTTCAGCTGTCCGGCATAGTTGGACGGCTGCTTTTTTTTGCGGGTCAGGCCATGCTGGCCTGGTCCGTATTTGCGGCGTTCGAACGCTTTATCGAAGCCAAAAATTGGTTCACCGAACGAGCGGGCTTTCTTTGTGGTAGGTCCAGTATAACGAGCCATTCTTGCTGAATGTGATAATGTGTTAATTACTAATGTGATAATGTGATGATTGATATTGAGACAATTATCAAATTGCCCCATTATCAAATTATCACATTATTAAACGCGGCGACGCTTTGGAGGGCGGCAGCCGTTGTGTGGCAGTGGGGTCACGTCGTTGATAACGAGGACTTTGATACCTGATTGGTCGATGGCACGGATGGCAGACTCACGTCCAGAGCCCGGACCTTTCACAAACACTTCTGCAGAACGGATACCTGCTTCGTGTGCGGTCTTGGCCGCGTCACTTGCAGCTACTTGTGCTGCGTATGGGGTATTCTTCTTCGAGCCACGGAAACCCGCTTTACCCGCCGAAGCCCAGGACACCACTTCGCCTTGCTTGTTGGTGATGGAAATGATGATATTATTAAAGCTTGCACGTATAAAAACCATACCCTCCGGGGTGATCTTTACTTTCCGTTTAACAACCTTTTTTGCTGCTCCTTTTGCCATTATTTTTTTAATTTGATCATGTGGTAATTGGGTAATTTGATAATCAGGTTATTGTCGAATTATCAAATTAGCCAATTATCAAATTATTACTTGGTTACTTTCTTTTTGCCGGCTACCGTCTTACGTTTGCCCTTACGGGTACGAGCGTTGGTACGTGTGCGCTGACCGCGAAGCGGAAGTCCTTTACGGTGACGCAGCCCCCGGTAACAACCGATGTCCATCAGGCGCTTGATATTCGTCTGAACCTCAGAGCGAAGTTGACCCTCTGTCTTGTAATCGTCAGCGAGGATACGGGAAATGGCCTTGATGTTCTCGTCGGTCCATTGGTCTGTTTTTGTATCTTCACTTATGCCAGCCTTCTCAAGAATGGCGTGAGCAGAAGACGGACCAATGCCGTAGATATAGGTGAGGCTGATAACTCCTCTTTTGTGGCGGGGCAAATCCACACCTGCAATACGTGCCATATTCTTCGAATGATGAATGATGAATGATGGATGATGAATGCTGCATGATGAGCGATGATTTATTATTCATCATTCATCATTTTTCATTCATCATTAACCTTGACGTTGTTTGAATTTAGGATTCTTCTTGTTGATCACATAAAGTTTGCCTTTACGGCGAACGATCTTACAATCAACAGAACGCTTTTTAATGGACGGTCTGACTTTCATGTCGTGTCGAGTTGTCGGTTTGCAAAAAGTGGTTTAAGTCCTTGTTTTTCAACAAGCTTACTTGTAGCGGTAAATAATGCGTCCTCGTGTCAGGTCATAAGGCGACATCTCAACGGAGACTTTATCGCCCGGCAAGATCCGGATGTAGTGCATCCGCATTTTGCCTGAAATTGTTGCCAAGATTACGTGTCCATTTTCCAGTTGAACTTTGAAGTTCGCATTGGATAAGGCATCTAAAACCACGCCGTCTTGTTTGATAATATCTTCTTTTGCCATAAAAATCGGCCTCCTTGGATTTCGGGGTGCAAATGTCTAACTTTTAGGTAGTATTTCCTGCAAGTTAGGGTTATTTTTTATTTCCTCTAACAGAAAGCTGTGGTCAGAGAGAATATCGGCCTTGTTTTTTTTGACTACAACCGAGTGTTCAAAGTGTGCGCTGGGCGTTCTGTCTCTTGTATGGATGGTCCAACCATCATCAGCCTGCACAACATCTTTTTTTCCCAAATTGATCATTGGTTCTATTGCCAGCACCAATCCTTCCAAAAGTAAGGGACCTTTTCCACGCTTTCCGTAATTGGGTACTTCCGGATCTTCGTGTAGTGAACGCCCAACCCCATGCCCTACCAAATCTCGTACAACGCCGTAGGAATGTTTTCGCTCACAATATTCTTGAATGGCCGAAGCAATGTCTCCAATTCGCTTTCCATGTACTGCCTGTTCGATTCCGAGGTAAAGTGAGGCGTACGTCACACGGAGCAATTCTAATGTTGGTTCTTCTACCATCTGAAAAGCGAACGTAAAAGCAGCATCACCATAAAAGCCCTCCAGTTCTACGCCACAATCTACCGAAACAATGTCATCCTCTTTGAATTCTCGTTTGCTTGGAATCCCGTGTACAACGATGTCATTATAAGAAACGCAAAGCGATGCCGGAAAACCATGATATCCTTTGAATGCAGGCCTTCCTCCGTGATCGCCAATGAATTCTTCCGCCGCTTTGTCAATCTCTTCCCCAGTCACTCCGGGTTTCAACATACTGGCAACATGCGCCAGCGTTTTTGAAACCACCAAATTGGCATTGCGCATCAACTCTATTTCCGCACTGGTTTTATAGAAAATCCGTTTGCCTTCTTTACCTGTCGCAAATAAACCCATGATCTTATTGTGGCTGCCCAACCTGGATACCCGAAGAAGAGCGGCCTTGAATGCGGCCAGATTTGATCAGGCCGTCATATTTTTTGGTCAAAAGATAACTTTCAATCACTTGCAAGGTGTCCAGTGCAACGCCCACCATGATCAGCAAGGTAGTACCACCGAAGAACAGCGCAAACTGTTGGTTTACACCAAGAACGGCTGCAATAGAAGGCAGAATACCCAATAAGCCCAGGAAAACTGCGCCCGGAAGTGTGATACGGGTCATGATGTTGTCAATGTACTCCGAGGTAGACTCGCCTGGCTTAACACCAGGTATGAATGCATTGTTGCGTTTCAGGTATTCAGCGTAGTTGGTCGGATTGATCATCAAAGCCGTGTAAACGTATGTGAACACTACGATGAGGGTAAAGAACAACGCATTGTATCCGAAAGAATAAATATCGCTGAACATTGGAATACCGCCCCCTGTTGCACCCGCACCTGACAAATATTGCATTGCAGTAGCAGGCAAGAACATCAGAGCCTGTGCAAAAATGATGGGCATTACACCTGCAGAGTTAATTTTCAGGGGCAGGTAATCACGGGCACTTGCCTGCGGCATGGTGCCACCGGTACGGCCAACCATTCGTTTTGCAAACTGTATTGGAATCCGCCTAACCCCTTGTATGACAAGGATTGTAGCCAGTACTATGAGGAAGAAAAATGCCAATTCTACAAAGAAAAGCAGCAATCTGTTTTCGCCAAAGAGCTTTACGAATTCAAACGAGAATGCGTACGGCAGCCGTGCGATAATGCCTGACATGATGATGATCGAAACCCCATTTCCGACACCTTTGTCGGTGATACGCTCGCCTAACCACATACAGAAGATAGTACCTGCTGTAAGAATGATGATGTTGGAGAACCAAAACAGACCCTCTGGCACATCTGGCGAAACGCCGCCCGGAATGCTACGCATGAGTTGAAGATAACCACCGCCTTGTACCAGTGTAATAGCCACGGTAAGCATACGGGTGATCTGATTCAAACGCTTCCGGCCACTTTCTCCTTCTTTGGTCTGCAAACGCTGGAAATACGGAACCGCAAAACCCAACAATTGCACAATAATGGATGCTGTGATATAAGGCATTACACCCAAGGCAAAAATCGCAGCATTGTCAAATGCGCCGCCTGTAAAGATGTTGATAAGGCCTAAAAGGTCGTTCCCACCGCGGTTTTGTGAGGCCTTGTCAAGGGCTGCAGGGACTACCCCTGGCAACACGATGAAAGTGCCGACCCGGTAAATGAGCAACAATGCAAGCGTATAGAGTATGCGCTCGCGGAGCTCTTTGATGCTCCAGATATTTTTAAGAACGGTAAAAAATTTCATTACCGAGAAAGGATTTAAACGAGTTCGATGCTTCCACCGAGGGCTTCGATGGCGGCTTTGGCAGATGCCGAGGCGGCGTGTACTTTAATATTTACTACGGAGGCTAATTTACCATGCCCCAACAATTTGATCTTGTCGGAAGCGCGGGAAACCCCGGCAGTGACCAATGCGGCAATATCAAAGGTGTTGACGCCAGTTTTTTGAACCAAAGCTTCGAGTGCGCCCAAATTAAGCGGGGCATACTCTACACGATTCACGTTCTTGAAGCCGCGCTTTGGCAGACGACGCTGCATAGGCGTTTGACCACCCTCAAAGTGACGCTTCTGTTTTGCACCACTACGCGCTTTGTCGCCCTTGTGGCCACGCGTCGAAGTACCACCACGACCAGAGCCTGTGCCGCGACCGATGCGCTTCCCCTTTTTGGTAGAACCTTCTGCCGGACTGAGATTAGAGAGATTCATTGCTTTTCTTTATTTCAATGCAGCACAGTTAGAGCGCAGCAAGATTTTTTTAATTGATTTCAAATCCTTGTGTTCAAAACGCTTAGGCGTTTTCAACTTTCACCAGGTGTTGTACAACGCGGAGCATCCCTTCCAGTTGAGGAGTCGATTCGTGCTGTACGGTCTGGTTCATTTTGCGAAAGCCGAGCGCTGTGAGTGTAAGTTTCTGGCGCTTAGGCTTATCAATGGGGCTTCTGGTCAGCGTAATGTTTACTTTGCTCATTGCTTATCCTTTAAAGAGTTTATCCAATGATATGCCACGCTGGCGTGCCACTTCAGAAGGGCTGCGAAGACTAGCGAGGGCTGCAATGGTGGCTTTAACCACGTTGTGCGGATTGGCTGAACCTTGCGATTTGGCAAGACAGTCATGTACCCCAACAGATTCAAGGACTGCACGCATTGCACCCCCGGCGATAACACCGGTACCGTGTGCCGCAGGCTTGATGAGCACCCGACCAGCATCGAACTTTCCGTGCGCTTCGTGCGGAATAGTACCATTGAGGATGGGAACTTTAACGAGATTTTTCTCTGCGTCCTTTACTGCTTTGGAAATGGCCTCTGACACCTCACGGGCTTTTCCAAGCCCTTGACCGATAGTGCCTTTGCCATCGCCCACCACCACTACGGCAGCGAAGGTGAATGTACGACCACCTTTTGTGACCTTGGCCACGCGGTTGAGCGACACGAGTTTTTCTTTGAGGCCAGATTCCTCGCTGGTGCGGGAAACTTCTTTTTCTCTTTCTTGCCTTGCCATTTTGCTAAGCTTGTTTATTTTGTTGATTTGTGGATTTGTGGATTTGTTTCTAACCAAATCACCAAATACCCAAATACCCAATTAAAATTGAAGTCCACCTTCACGTGCGCCTTCGGCCAAAGCCTTAACACGCCCGTGGTAAAGGTAGCCGCCGCGGTCGAAAACTACAGTTTCAATGCCTGCTGCTTTTGCACGCTCTGCAACGAGTTTTCCTACTTCCGAAGCCTGAGCGCTATTGGTGCCCGTCATTCCCTGGGAGGAAGCCGATACCAGCGTGTTGCCTGTCAAGTCGTTGATCACCTGGCAATAGATGGCTTTGTTAGAGCGGTACACGCTAAGGCGCGGCCGTTCTGGAGTACCATTTACTTTCTTGCGGACGCGCATGTGAATGCGCTTGCGACTTTGCTCTTTCGTACGTTTCATTTTTTGAATATCAATTTAGGCGATCCCGATTTCTGACCGGGAAAGCATTGAATTTATTTCTTGCCACCAGCGGTCTTGCCCGCTTTGCGACGGATTTGCTCGCCTTTGAACATGATACCCTTTCCTTTGTAAGGCTCCGGTTTGCGGAATCCGCGCATTTTGGCACACACCTGGCCCAGCAATTCTTTGTCAATACCCTCCAAACGAATGAGCGGGGGTTGACCTTTCTCCATGGCCGTCGTCACTTTAATTTCTGAGGGCACATAGAAGATCACCGGGTGAGAGTAACCGATGGTGAAAGTAACCAGGTTGCCCTGATTTTCCACACGAAAACCTACACCAATGACCTCCATTTCGCGCTTGTACCCTTCGCTCACGCCCACTACCATATTATTGATAAGTGCGCGATAAAGGCCGTGCATGGCACGGTGACGCTTCTGGTCGGTTGGTCGGTTCACCGTAAGGGTGCCGTCTTCGACACTTACCTTGATATCTGGATCCACCTTCTGGGACAGTGATCCTTTCGGACCTTTCACAGTAACCGTATTATCGGCTGCAACTGAGATCTCCACTTTCGCGGGAAGGCTTATCGGCAATTTTCCAATGCGTGACATATCGCAGAGTGTTCTTTATTAATTGTTGATAAAGGTTGATAAGGGTTTATGTGGGTTTATAGGAACGTTTTATCAACCCTATAAACCTTTATAAACCTTGATCAGCTTATGTAGCAAAGCAACTCGCCACCTACGTTGAGGTCGCGGGCCTTTTTGTCTGTCATCACCCCTTTGGATGTGGACACGATCATGATGCCCAAGCCATTGATAATCCGAGGAATATCGCCAGCACCGGAAAACTTGCGAAGGCCTGGACGGCTAACGCGAACGAGTTCACGGATGATTGGTTTCTTGGTCAACATATCGTATTTCAGGGCTATTTTAATAAGACCCTGCTTGTTCTCCGGTGTTTTTTCTTCGAAGGTATATTTTAGGATATACCCCTGATCGTACAAGATTTCCGTCATGGACTTCTTGATGTTCGAAGCCGGAATCTCTACGATGCGGTGCCCCGCCATTTGCGCATTGCGGATGCGGGTGAGATAGTCTGCTATCGGGTCGGTGACGTGCATTTTATCAAAAAATAGATGATAGTTGTTGATTGGTACAAACCATTGACTTTTAACTTTTGACGCTTGACGTAGGATTGTGTTCAAATGTCAACGGTCAATATTCAACGGTCAATAGTTTTCTACCACGACGCTTTGGTGATGCCCGGAATCTTACCGAACAAAGCCATTTCGCGGAACTTAACACGGCATATGCCGAACTTACGCATATAGCCTTTTGGACGCCCTGTCAGCAAGCAGCGATTGTGCAAGCGGATAGGATTGGAGTTCCTGGGAAGCTTGTCAAGCGCTTCATAGTCGCCAGCCTCTTTGAGTTTCTTGCGAAGCTCAGCATATTTGGCTACCATGCGCTTGCGTTTGTTTTCGCGGGCAATGACGGATTTCTTTGCCATATTGCTTTATGTCGTTGTAGTGAGTATCTGAAGTTATTTCTTAACGAAAGGCATTCCCATCTCTTTGAGCAGAGAAAATGCCTCGGCGTCCGTTTTAGCTGTGGTCACGATCGTGATGTCCATACCCATGATCTTGCTCACTTTTTCAATGTCAATCTCCGGGAAGATAATCTGTTCCGTGATCCCCATGGTGTAATTGCCACGACCGTCGAACGATTTGTCGTTCACGCCACGGAAGTCACGAACACGCGGAAGCGAGATATTCAGGAAGCGATCAAGAAACTCGTACATCCGGTCTCCGCGCAAAGTGACGCGAACACCGATTGGCATTCCTTCACGAAGCTTGAAATTCGAGATCGATGTCTTTGCCTTGGTCGGTACGGCTTTTTGACCTACGATGATGGCAAGTTCAGCGGCAGCATTATCCACCAGCTTCTTGTCGCCCGTAGCATCACCGATGCCTTGGTTAATGCAGACCTTCTCAATGCGCGGTACTTGCATGACGGAGGAGTAGTTGAACTGCTGCATAAGCAAAGGAGCAACTTCCTTCTGATATTTTGTCTTTAGACGAGGTACGTAGTTCATTACTTGATGACGTTACCAGATTTTTTAGAAAAGCGCACACGTACGCCGTTTTCTTCTCTGCGGCCGATGCGGGTTGCATCGCCACTTTTAGGATCAATGTGCGAAAGGTTGGAAATGTGGATGCTGGCTTCCATTTCCTGGATGCCACCAGATTCCGTTTGAGTCGCTTTAATGTGCTTTTTCACGATCCGAATACCTTGCACGATTGCGCGGTTTTTGTCCGGGAAAACTTGTAGCACTTCACCTTGCTTTCCCTTGTCGTCGCCAGAATTGACAACCACTTTGTCACCCTTGCGGATGTGGAGTTTGGGTGTAAAGCGTTTTACTGTATTTTTCGTAGCCATTTTGTCAATGTGATAATTTGATAATGTGGCAATTTGATAATCAATCAATTATCACATTATTCAATTAACGAATTATCAAATTCTTATAACACTTCTGGTGCGAGCGAAACGATACGCATATAGTCCTTATCGCGCAATTCGCGGGCAACAGGGCCAAAGATGCGTGTTCCACGCGGTTCATCAGAAGCGTTGAGCAGTACCACTGCATTGTCGTCGAAACGGATGTAAGAACCGTCTTTACGGCGGATTTCCTTACGGGTGCGTACGATGACCGCTTTAGAGACTGTGCCTTTTTTGATGCCACCGCTAGAGGTAGCGTCTTTCACAGTCACCACGATCTTGTCACCAACACCAGCATAGCGTTGGCGGGTGTGGCCCAGCACACGAATGCAAAGCACTTCTTTCGCGCCGGAGTTATCGGCCACATTCAAACGGGACTCTTGCTGAATCATGACTTTTTAAGTTTCAAGTTGTGAGTTTCAAGTTTCAAGTTGGGAGTTTCAACTTGAAACTTGAAACTTGAAACTTGAAACTTAAAATTATTTCGCTCTTTCAACAACTTCTATCAGGCGCCACCGCTTCATTTTGCTGAGCGGGCGGGTTTCCATGATGCGTACCAGATCACCTGCGTTACAAGTATTCTCCTCGTCATGCGCGAAGAATTTCTTGGAACGCTTTACGAATTTACCGTAAAGCGGGTGCATAAGCCGACGTTCGACTTTCACGGAGATCGTCTTGTCCATTTTAGTGGATACCACGACACCTGTTTTTGTTTTGCGAAGTTTTCTTACTACTGCTTCCATCTATCGAGATGTAGTTAGTTGAACTTTGTTGTAGTGCTCAAATCTGTCCATCACACCTGGGCGTGATTTTCAAACTTTAACGGTTTTTGCGGCGACGAGCGCGTAGTTTGCTGCGCATTGCGATTTCATCAGGGGTCATCGCAGCGACTTCGCGGCGGCGACCTTCCGTGAGAATGCGGGCAACATCACGGCGCAACTCCCGGATTTCCATGGGGTTTGCAATGCCTTTGGCCGCATGGTCGAACTTCATTTGCTGATACTCATGCTCTGCACTGGCAAGTTGGCTGCGCAGTTCATCTTCAGTCATATCAACGAGGTTCAATTTTTCCTTTGCCATTTTAATAAATTTGATAATTGGCTAATTTGACAATTTAATAATGTGCATCTTAATTATCACATTACCTCATTATCCTATTATCTCATTAACTTTTATCCTTCGTAATCGTGACGTGTCACAGTTTTGCACTGCATCGGCAGCTTTTGTGCTCCGAGGCGAAGTGATGCGTGTGCTATTTCAGGGCTTACACCTTCAATTTCGAAGATGATACGTCCTGGTTGCACTTCTGCAACATAATGGTCTACAGCACCTTTACCCTTACCCATACGAACTTCGGCGGGCTTAGAGGTAAGTGGTTTGTCCGGGAATACCCGAATCCACACCTTACCTTCCCGTTTCATGTTACGGGTAAGTGCGATACGCGCTGCCTCGATCTGGCGGCTTGTAAGACGACCAAATTCCAGGGATTTCAAAGCGAAAGAGCCGAAGGAAATGGAACTGCCTTTGAAAGCCAGGCCGCGGTTGCGACCTTTTTGCATTTTGCGATATTTCTGACGCTTGGGCTGTAACATCGTTTGGATGATTTAGAAAGCCAGTCAATCAATGTGTTAGAATACGGGGCGAAAATAAATTTCCACCCAAATGTTTGGTCACTTAACGACGTCCGCCGCTTTACCCGCCGAAGCTTCAGCGAAGGCGGGTTCATTACTTAACGACGTCCACCACCACCTCCACCTCTGCGGTCACCACCTCCACCACCGCCGCCTCTGCGGTCACCACCACCGCCACCACCTCTGCGATCTCCACCACCACCGCCTCTGCGATCATCTCCACCTCTGCCGCCGCGATCATCACGACGATCATCTCTGCGGTCGCCACCGGTTCCTTCTGCTGCTGCGAACGGTGTTAGTTCGCGTTTTTGGAGGACTTCACCTTTGAAGATCCATACCTTGATGCCGATTTTACCGTACACCGTTTGCGCCTCTACAAGTGCGTAGTCAATGTCTGCGCGGAAGGTGTGGAGGGGTGTGCGCCCTTCCTTGTACTCTTCCGTGCGGGCAATCTCTGCGCCGCCTACCCGTCCGCTGATACGGACTTTGATTCCTTCCCCACCGGCACGCATGGTACCTTGAATGGCGCCTTTAATGGCACGGCGGTGATTGATACGGGCTTCGATCTGTTTGGCGATTTGTTCGCCAACGATATTTGCGTCCAACTCCGGTTTGCGAATTTCAAAAATATTGATTTGAATTTCTTTTCCCGTGAGGATCTTTAATTCTTCTTTAATCAAATCAACCTCCTTGCCACCTTTGCCTATGATGATACCTGGGCGGCTGGTGTGGATGGTGACGGTAACACGACGCATGGTGCGCTCGATGGCAATACGGCTAATGCCGTTTTGCACTGGCTTGTTACGGTCGCGTGGATCTGCCGTAGCCGTTTTTGGACGGCGGGCGCGCAGGTAGGTGCGGATTTTTTCGTCCTCTACCACTTTGAGACCGTAATCTTTGTCGGCGTACCAGTTGGAGTCCCAACCACGGATGATGCCTAGACGGTTACCAATCGGATTTGCTTTTTGACCCATTATTCAAGTAATGTGATAATGTACTAATTTGAGAATGTGATAATTTTTGAACAGTGGCAATTGGGTATTATCAAATTATCCAATTCCCTCATTATCACATTTATGTTTAAGCTTCTTCTTCCAGCGCGACGCGGTTTTCGACGACGATGGTGACGTGATTGCGACGTTTCCGGACGCGATAAGCGCGACCTTGCGGCGCAGGGAGGAAGCGATAGATAATGGTGCCTGGGTCAACGAACGCCGTTTTGATAACGAGATCGAATTCGTCGGCTCCACCTACCTGATCGTATTTCTGCTCCCAGTTACTCACGGCAGAAAGCACCAATTTTTCAAGCCAGATAGCGGCTTCTTTGTTGGTATAGCGCAGAATGCCCAGGGCATCCACCACTTTTTTACCGCGGATATTGTCCACTACCAGGCGCATTTTGCGCGGTGACATCGGGACGTTTCTCAGTTTAGCTACTGCTTCCATTATTTATAGACGTTGGACTTTATGACTTTGGACTTTGGACCAAAACCCATCGCTGAGTCAAATGTCCACCATCCAATATCTAATGTCTAATTTATTTCCTGTTGCCCGCGTGACCGCGGAAGTTGCGCGTAGGAGAAAATTCTCCGAGTTTATGGCCTACCATGTTTTCGGTCACAAAAACCGGCACGAAGGTTTTGCCATTGTGCACTGCGATGGTTTCGCCCACCATGGTGGGAATGATCATCGAAGAGCGGCTCCAGGTCTTAATGACCTGTTTGCGGTTGCTCGACTTTGCTTTTTCGACCTTTGCCAACAACGAGTGGTGGATGTACGGGCCTTTTTTGAGTGAACGCGGCATACTGTGTTGATGCGTTTATTGTTGATCTGGTGATTTGTTTATTTGTTCAGGTGGTAATCTGGTGATAACCGCATCGCCAACTAAACAAATCCCCAATTGTAAGTCTATTTAGTTTTGCGGCTGATGATAAGCGCATTGGAAGCCTTTGTCTTGCTCCGTGTCTTAGCACCTTTGGATTTGAAGCCTTTACGCGTCCGTGGGTGACCACCGGATGCGCGACCCTCTCCACCACCCATCGGGTGATCTACAGGGTTCATTACTACCGGACGAACCCGTGGGCGACGACCTTTCCAACGGTTACGGCCTGCCTTACCCATTATTTCAAGGTTGTGGTCAGCATTTCCGACGGTACCAATGGTGGCACGGCATGTGAGCAGGATACGACGAACCTCGCCTGAAGGCATGCGAACTACCGCAAAACGGTCTTCACGGCCCATCATAACAGCTCCAACCCCTGCACTGCGCACCAATTTGCCCCCTTGACCAGGATTCATTTCGATGTTGTGCATCATTGCGCCCAATGGCACTTCCGAGAGGTAGAGGCAATTGCCCGTTTCCGGAGCGGCGCCACGACCTGCTACAACGGTCTGACCGGCTTCCAAACCCTTAGGGGCAAGGATATAGGCCTTCTCGCCATCAGCATAAGTTACAAGCGCGATGTTTGCCGTACGGTAAGGATCGTATTGAATAGATTCAACCGTAGCCTCGCCTTGTTTGTCGCGTTTGAAGTCAATGATGCGATAACGGCGCTTGTGACCACCACCGCGATAGCGCATGGTACGGTGACCATCCGAATTGCGACCACCAGTGCTGCTTGCCGAGGTGATCAGCGATTTTTCAGGTTTTGCGCCCTTAGTAAGTTCGTCTCTTTTTACCGCTACGCGAAAGCGTTGGCCTGGCGTTAGCGGGTTAAATTTCTTGACTGCCATTTTTTATGTCAGCGTTGATATTAGAGTTGTTGAGAAAGACATGCTTTTGCAAGGCTTTCCCTATGCTCGTTCATGTTTAGTTGTCTTCGCCTCCGAAGAAGTCAATCTTTTCGCCTGGCGAAAGGGTCACAAAAGCCTTTTTGTAAGAAGGTTTTGTACCGCGAACGATGGCTGTTTTGCTGCTGCGTGATTTTGGTTTTCCCGGAATGATCGCGGTGTTGACCCGCGTTACATTGACGTTGAACATTTTTTCAACCGCAGCACAAATCTCCAGTTTGTTGGCGCCTCTGTTCACTACGAAAGAGTACGTATCCCGCGTGTCAGCGAGTTTCGTTGATTTTTCCGTGATGACGGGTTTGATTAGAATTTGTTTGCCCATTGTAATTTATGGTTGAAAACAGAACATTTTCAGTTCCATTCCTTTCAATTTTCAATCATTTGCCCTCGCGCTGAAGCGTAGGCATTGATATCTTTTTCTGCTTCTTTGGTTTGCTTTCAGCTACTGCCTCATTCCCCGAAATATTCTCGTCGTAAATGGCGCTGAACTTTTCAACTGCACTTTCAGCAATGAGGAGCACACCTGCATTGAGAATCTGGTAAGTGCTCAAATCGCTTGCAGGCGCAATGGATGCCCGATCAATGTTGCGGCACGATTTGTACAGAATCTGGTCGTAAGCAGGAAGCACCGTGAGGGGCTTTTTACCTTCTACCTTAAGGCTGCGCAGGATGTTTACAAATTCCTGCGTTTTTGGAGTGTCGAAAGAAAAATCTTCGATGACGAAGATATTGCCTTCAGCAGCTTTTACCGAGAGTACACTGCGACGTGCCAGACGACGAACTTTAGCGTTCACATCTATGTCGTAGTTGCGTGGGCGTGGACCAAATACGCGGCCACCACCACGGTAGAGCGGGTTGTTGATGTCGCCCTTACGTGAACCGCCCGTGCCTTTTTGCTTGTGCAGTTTACGTGTGGAGCCGCTCATCTCGCTGCGCTCTTTTGATTTGTGCGTGCCCTGGCGTTGTGCAGCGAGGTATCGCTTCACGTCGAGCCAGACGCTGTGTTGGTGCGGTTCTACACCGAACACCTCTGCGGGTAACTCAACCTGTCGGCCAGTATCTTCGCCTTGTATGTTATAGACTGAAACTTTCATTTCCTGTGGAAATTAAAAGGTCAAAAATTATTTTTTTTACCCGTTTACCCGCCGAAGCCTTGGCGTAGGCGGGTTGCTGAGTCAAGCGTTATTTCTCAATAACCACATAAGCTCCCTTGTGACCGGGCACTGCACCCTTTACCAGGATGAGGTTTTGGTCGGGGAAGATCTTAATGACCTGGAGGCGACGCACTTTCACGCGATCAACCCCCATGTGTCCGCCCATGCGCATCCCTTTCATTACCTTAGCAGCAAATGAAGAGTTACCCAATGAACCTGGAGCACGAAGCCGGTTGTGTTGACCGTGCGTTTGTTGCATTACACCGCCGAAGCCGTGACGCTTTACAACACCCTGGAAGCCTTTACCCTTAGAGGTACCTACCACGCTCACTTTGTCTCCTTCCTGGAACACATCCGTAACCGAGACCTCTTCTCCGAGGCTTTTGTCAACGTTCATGTCCCTGAATTCCAACACTTTGTGCAATGGTTCTTCCAAGCCAGCGGCTTTGAAGTGACCCATCAGGGGCTTCGGGGTGTTTTTGATTTTACGTTCGCCGTAAGCCAATTGGAGGGCCTTGTAGCCATCTTTGTCTTCCGTGAGCACCTGGGTTACAGTGCAAGGACCTGCTTCGATGATCGTGACCGCAACGTTTTTACCGTTGTTGTCGTAGATGCTGGTCATTCCCAATTTTTTGCCAATCAGACCGTTCACGTTCTGTAAGAATTTTATGGTTGAACGACGTTGCGTTTCGTTGACGTGATTCCCGATTGTGCAGATACACAAAAAGCGACTTTCCGTTAAACGGAACCGCTTGCGGAAATGGCAGTTATTCGGAATAACCCGGAACACTTTGACCACTACCGGAAACCACAAACATTTGAATCAAAAACCACCTTTGAGTTAACTTTGGTGGATAGACCGCTTTTGTCAAGACTTAGCGGTAAGACCGCTTTTATTTAAACTAGGGCGGTCAGACCGCCTTCGCCAAGGCTACGGCGGTCAAGCGCGTCAAGTGAGCTTTACTTGAATATCAACGCCGCTCGGGAGTTCCAATTTGGAGAGAGCGTCCACCGTCTTTTGAGTTGGTGTGTAGATTTCAATTAAGCGCTTATGGGTGCGCAACTGGAACTGCTCACGAGCTTTTTTGTTCACGTGCGGCGAGCGCAAAACGGTGAACACTTCTTTCTCAGTGGGCAGCGGAATCGGGCCAGTTACTACAGCACCACTCGCACGCACGGTTTTCACGATTTTCTCAGTAGACTTGTCCACTAAGTTGTAGTCGTAAGACCGGAGTTTGATGCGAATTTTCTGATTCATTACCTCGTAAATACTTTAAATTTCAATTTCAGCCTTTCGGAAAGTAGCAAACAGAACTTAATTTTGAGTGCCCTTTTTCCTTAGCGGCTGCAAAGGTAGAAACACCTGGGACTAATTTCCAAATAGGTTTGAAAATTTATTGAAAAAAGATTTGAAAGGGGGAAAATGAATGTTCAAGGTCCAACAAGGAATGTCCAATGTCCAAGTAATCTCTGCGCTTGAGATTAGTTTTTGTTCAATGTTGAGATGTCAACATGAGTGACTAAGCCCAACACCTCCTTGGACATTGGACATTCCTTGTTGGATATTGGATATTCCCTTCTCCGACCTACTGCTTCACGATTTTCCTTACCCCCCTACCCTCGCTCGTCCGCACCTGCACCACATACACCCCCGCAGGCTCCCCGTCTAAGTCCACCACACACTCCCGCCACCCCGCACTCCGCAAGAACTGCACATCCGAAACCACCCGCCCCTGTACATCCATCACCCGCACGCCGAGCAGTACTGCGCCATCATGCGTGAGCGCGAGCCGGGCTTGCCCGCTGGTGGGGTTGGGTGATAGAGTAATACCGATATTTTGCTCTATAGCGGGCGGGTCTTCGATGGCGCTGTTGAGCTGACAGCCAGGTTCGAGGCAGCCGAAGGAGTCTACTCGGATGACCCAGCCATTTTGATTGGTACTGTCATTGAGGGGGCCAAAAGCCAAGCCACAAAGCACAAACCCACCATCGGGCATTTCTGCCCCTTCGTTAAATATGTCATGAATCATTGACTCCGGTGGGCTAACACGGTACTCCCGCCTCCAAAGTACTTGCAGCTCTGGCGTAATTTTCATAATTAGGCCTGTTTGACCCAAGTTTTGCGAATCTCGTTCCGCACCAATGACCCAGATATTGCCGTCTTCTAGCTGTTTTAACCGCGAAGTTTTGAAGAAATAATATTGATCAGGAAGGGTAATAGAATCCACTATATTTCCTAATTCATCAAATTTTGCAAAAAAATATTTACCAAAATAACTGACTCCTGTTTGAAGGATCGCATAACCTTTTAAGCCTGCGACAAGGTAGGTGCCGTCAGCAAGTGCAATGATGTCTCTTCCGTAGAAAATATGTTGCTTCCACTCAAATGGCTCGAACACTTTTTCCCACTGTTGGTTGCCTTGCCCATCAGTTCCAATTATTACCCAATCATTTTTATGGATAGTGGTGTTACCTCCAGGATATGTACCGAAATAACCTCGAAATCCCTGCAAAATGTAGCCACCATTTGATGTTTGTACGATCGAAAAGGGACGATGTTCTTTGCTTGCATCTGTAGAATAGTCCTTGCGAAATACCTGATTGCCAAGACTATCAATCTTTAAAATCAACATTTTGGGCTGCTGCCCTCCACCAAAGGGAAAAGAATAACCGGCCAAGGCAAAGCCGCCATCATCAGTTTGAATGAGCTTATACCCACCCTCCTCAACATAATTTTCCCCAATCTCTTTTACCCATACTTTTTCGCCCGTATCGTTCCGAATCTTGATGAAAAAATATTGCGTATTTGGTGGGGATGCAGTAAGGACGTAAGCATTTCCATGAATTAATGAAAACTCATCATTTATCCTCAAAAGATTGGCGGTATTGCCCGATGCCCCTAACTTAGCATTAAATGATTTTTTCCATATCATATCGCCGTTCTTATTGACCTTGGCGACCAAAAAACTATCCCAAACGAGGCTCACGATAGAACTACCTCCTGCAAGAAGGATATTCGAAGTGTCAGTAAAAATAGCAGATCCCGCAAAATAGTCAAAATTATGTTCCCAGTCTATTTGCTTATTAAAATAGACTTGGGCACTGCCCGCCCAAAC
>JAUSMG010000410.1 GCA_030645295.1 Saprospiraceae bacterium
AAATGAGCTTGTCACAGATGGCGTGAAGGGAATCAGCTATATCCCAGGCGCCTTGCTCGGAAGCAATTCGGGCGTAAAAAACCATGTGGAGCATGATGTCGCCAATTTCCTCTTTTACCCCGTTGAGGTCGGCAGAAAGAATGGCATCGGCAAGCTCGTATGTTTCTTCGATGGTGAGATTCCGGAGACTTTCGAGGGTCTGTTTGCGGTCCCAGGGGCATTGCTCTCGGAGCTCGTCCATGATGGTGAGCAGGCGGCCAAAAGCGTCGATCTTTTGTTGCAGGGTGTTCATTGTCAATGTGTTTGAAGGTGCGAAGGTAGGGGTGTTGCTCAGATTCAGCGCAACAATGTCACATCGCCCTTCTCCACAAATTGCAGCTGTGTTCCTGCGCGGATCGCCTCATACTCCACCCGCCAGACATACACATCTGAAGCGGCATCAAGGCCATTGATCCGGCCATCCCAGCCCGTTAGCGGCTCATCCGTTTCAAAGACCAATTCGCCCCAGCGCGAGAAGACTCTAAGGTTGGAGAATACCACTTCACAAGGAAAAACCGGCCGGAACACATCGTTCGCGCCGTCCCCGTTGGGGGTGAAAGCATTGGGGAAAATATCCTCCTTGGACCCGATCTCCACGCTCTTTGATAATTTGATTTCGCAGCCATTAAAAGACCCTTTGCGCGTTACCACAATGTTTCCCCCGTCTGTATGGCAAATACGGCCCGGTATCACAGGGTCCGGTTCTGCACCTTCAATGTTCAGCGAGTAGCTCACACCAACAATGTTATCCAGCAGGGTGATCTGCGTGCATTCCCCGGGGCAAAGAGTACTGTCGGCAATTTCAAAATCCACTTCAATTGGCAAACAAATGGTATTCGCAATGACGGACGCATCGGCCACTGTCAGAATTGCATTTTGCGCTGAAAACCCGATCGTTTCTTCGGGTACGAATGCCGTTTGTTCCGGCGTTACCGTTTCCCGTTTCAAGCCAGAAGCGGTCGGGCAGCAATCCCCTGCTTTCCCTTCATTATCTGTTTTTGCCAGAAAAAAATTGGTTTGACTGCCTGAAGTACTGGTTCCCACGGTGGCAAATCCGTCGTCATGCGGTTTTACTTGCCATAGAATGTTGCCCGTGCCGTCGCCCTTGTAGGTATTTTGCCAGAGCATATCATTTTGCGCATTTATTTTGATCAAAATAGCGGGCGTTCCACTCGGAGCGGGTCTTCCCAGACTCAACAGGAATTGATCGCCGGGAAGCGTAATCAGATCCGTCACGCCAATGTGTTTGTTGTCGATCCCATAGGTGTACGAGGTTTTCAAATTGCCGCTTCGATCGGTGGTCAGGGTCCAGGCACGGGCATTGCCGTCGTTGAATCCCTGAGAATTTCCGGCAAAGAGCAAGCCATCGTTTTCAAGCGGTGAAATATGGCTCAGCAGGTCCGTGTTGCTGCCAATGGAATAGCGCTGTATGGGGCCAGGCATATCCCCGGTCGCGCTGAAACGCGCGTAAATGCCCTGTGATTCATTGGTTTCAATGTGATAGCCGCTGCAATGAATAAAACCAAAGGGATCTTGCCAGCATTCCCCCAGCTGTTCGTAACCTGGCTCTCCAAATATCTTATACCACACAACATCGCCGTTTTCGTTGATCTTCACGGCCATAGCGTCGCGGTCAGTCGATGAAATGACAAAATCGCCGGTGAGCAGATAGCCATCCTGGAGCCGCGAGATCTTAGGAAGCCGGCTACTCGGAAGGGCACGACGACTCCAAACCACCGAACCATCCTGAGGACTGATCTTCATCCAACTTGCCTTTGCTTCGCCGCTGTTATTGAAGGCATCGAACACCACCAATAGATTGCCGTCAGAAGTACGCATAATATCCATGGCCTCTGTTCGCTGACCATTTGAATAGGTCTTTGACCAGAGCTTTTCGCCCATTTCATTGAGCATGACCACTTGCAAATTTTGCTGACTGCTGTTTTGCAATCCCGTTGCGCCCACCAGCACCATGTTGCCATTGGGCAATACTTCTACCGCATTGGCCCGGTCCGTGAAAAAATGATCATATGTTTTTTGAAAAACTTCCTGCGCGGGGAGGTGCGTAGTTAGCAGTAGCAGTGGCAGGAGCAGTGGCAGTGGCAGTGGCAGTGGCAGTGGCAGGTTCACTCGCAGTTTTATGTGTTTCATGGGGCAAAGGTAGTAGCCCGCTTTGCCCAAACTTTGTCTTTTTTGGTCAAATTCGCTCCAACTCCTCCACCAATTTCCTGGCCACCGTCTCATTGTCAAAATGTTGCTCGCAAAATAACCGCGCCCGGACGCCTAAGGCAGTAAGGTTTTCCCCTTCATCATAACACCAGCGAAGCGCTTCCAACCAATCCTCTGGTTTTTCGGCCAAAAGACATTCCCGGCTGTCGGCGGCCTCTATACCCTCGATGCCAAGCCGGGTGGAAAGCACCACTTTGCCCACGGCCATGCCTTCTAAGATCTTGGCCCGCATACCTCCACCGGAAAGCAGCGGCACCACCATCACCGAATGTTGATTCAGAAATTCTGCGGCGCTGGGTACTTCTCCGTGGAAAGCAACCCGCTCCATCTTTAACTCTCGCAGCCAGCGTGGCGCAGTGC
This sequence comes from Saprospiraceae bacterium, assembly GCA_030645295.1. Classification (GTDB taxonomy): domain Bacteria; phylum Bacteroidota; class Bacteroidia; order Chitinophagales; family Saprospiraceae; genus M3007. Next base: position 2,629 of record JAUSMG010000410.1, read on the forward strand.
GGCCTGCAATGTGAAAAGTGAGTTCCGGAAAATTCGGCGCCAGCAAGGGCAGCCACACCGCTTCCAAAAACCAGCGGAGGCCTTCCTGATTCGGCATCCAATCCAGGGAGCCAATAAATGAGAGACTGAGTGGTCGACTGAAACTCCTTGGATCAGGATGGTAATCGCGGCAGTCGAGTCCGATGGGACTTACCGTGGCAGGCTGACGCAGGCCGAGGTTTCTGAACTGCGCTACATCGCGCTGACTGATGCCTACCACAAGATCGCAGTGGTTAATTTGTTCCAGCTCGTAGGATTTCAATCGCGGCGTTATACGACGTAAATACCACTGTTTCAAAGGGTTGGCATGGTCTGCTATCCGCTCCCAAATCTCGTGCTCTACGTTATGGGTTCGCAAAACAGCCTTTGCCAAGGGCGCATGTTCACGAATAACGGGCAGGTAGGGGGAAAGGAAAACAGATTCTAATTGCACCACATCAAAGGCTTTGGCTTTCAGCACTTCGGCCAGTTTCCGGGCGAATTCCGGGCTATCAAAACGCTCGACGTGGTAGGATTTTTTGCTAAAAAAAAGGTTGCGCAAGGCCGGCAGGGGGCGGATATGGTTTTCCACAAAAACGGTGTGTGTGGCCGCATAATGGTTAAATTCAGGCGGTAAGCCGGACACATCAATCCAGTGTTTGCTGGTATTCATGGAGAGCAAGGTCACCTCATGACCGAGTGCAGCATAAGCCTTTGCCAGATAGGTCACGGCAATGGCGCCGCCGTCTTTGAGCGGGTAGGGGAATTTGTGGCAGAGTTGAAGAATGCGCACCTTGGAACGATGAACTATGAACGATGAACTATGAACGATGAACTATGAACGATGAACTATGAACGATGAACTATGAACTATGAACATATTTGACTGTGGCTTATAAAAACATCTGCTTCAAGGCGGTCCAGAGCAGGGTCTTTTTGGTTTTTTCAGGCTCCAGGACCGAAAACTTGTCGGCAAAAAGCCAGGTACA
>JAUSMG010000432.1 GCA_030645295.1 Saprospiraceae bacterium
TGTGAGCATTGGGCTGTTTTTGATCCTTGCCTAATCTCAAAACGGCGCCATACTTCTTTTTGAAATGAGAACTTTTTGAATTTCTGGTAAAACTGCAGCAAGCCGTGCTACTTTTGCTGTTAAAGAAGTACGATCTCAGTCTAAATAAGATTTGTGCTTTAATTCCAAAATCGGGCAAGGCGCTTTTTTACCTTGCGTATATTGTCAAACCAATCTCGTCTCGAACGAGGTCGCAACAATCGCTTCCAAATAATCATGGGATGTATAGGATGCTCCTGTTCAACAGGAAAAGATAGCACAAAAGGCTGCAAATCAAACGGCGGCTGTGCCACAGGCGGTTGCAACCGTCACAATACATACGACTGGATTACGGCGCAGGGGATCGCTGACCCACGCCCCTTTGATGCTGTAGAGGTCAGTTTCAAAAATGGCTCCCGCAAAGAGTTTTTCAAAAATCTTCAACACACCCGCGCCACTACGGGCGATTGGGTCGTGGTGGAAGCCACTGGCGGCGGTTTCGATGTAGGCACCGTGACGCTTACCGGCGAGCTGGTGCGCTTACAGATGAAACGAAAACGCGTTCGCCCGGATACACGCCTCGGCCAGGTGGTGCGCAAAGCACACGAGCGCGATCTGGAACGCCTCGACGAGGTACGCAAAGAAGAACGTGACATCCTCATTCATGCCAGGGCAATTGCCCGCTCACTGGATCTGAACATGAAGATCGGCGACGTTGAATTTCAGGGCGACGGGCGAAAATGCACATTTTTTTATACGGCAGATGGCCGGGTAGACTTCCGTGAACTCATTCGTCATTATGCCCGCGACTTTAAGGTCAAGGTAGAAATGCGCCAAATAGGAGCGCGGCAGGAATCCGCCCGGATCGGCGGGATCGGCAATTGCGGGCGCGAACTTTGTTGTTCCACATGGCTTACGGAGTTCAAAAGCGTAAACACCGCTGCTGCCCGATACCAAAACCTGGCCATCAATCAGACCAAACTTTCCGGAATGTGTGGCCGCCTGAAGTGCTGCCTGAACTACGAGTTGGACACCTACATTGATGCGCTCGAAGATTTTCCGGATCGTGCGGAACGACTTAAAACGAACGCCGGGCTGGCAATTTTGATCAAAACGGACGTGTTCAAACGGCTTATGTTTTATACCTACGCCGAGGATCGGGGCAAATTTTATCCCATCCATGTAGATCAGATCTGGGAAGCCATTGCAATGATAAAATCCGGAAAATTCCCGGAAAGCCTGGACCACATCCTTTCCATGGCTCCTGTGGTGGAGACGGACGAGCCCGAAGAGGTAGAACCCGACTTCGAGAATGTGCACGATGTGATTCAGTTGCCTATGGAAAAACGGACCAAGCGAAAAAAGAACCGGAGTAAAAACCGCGATCGCTCGCAATCCGCGGCTGCAGCCGTGGAAAAAGCCTCGCAAAATGATTCTGCGCAGGGCCGCCGCCAAAATCCGCCTCCGCGTCGTCATGACCGGCCGCCACAGGGCGGGAACCAAGGTGTCGGAGGCCGTCCGCCCCAAAATCGCCCGGACCAAAAACCAGGTGATCGCCCGAAACAAGAACCCCGTCCGCCCAATCCAAACAGAAATCAGGGAGACCGACCTTCAGGGGATGGAAAACCCAATCGGGGCGAGGACAAGGGGGATAAAAATTAGAACAGAACACGACCATCCGCATTTTAACATTTAAACCATGCGTACCCTTTTAATTTCCGCATTTGTGGCGGTTTTATACCTGATTTCTTGTCAGAACCAGCCCGCACCTGCGCCTCAAAAAATGACAGGACTGGCGGGCGGTCTACAGGATTCTACCATTATCCGTGTTTGGCCGCACGAGATCGATTCGCTTCGCAAGATCGATCCTAATATTCCGTTCATTGATGTACGTTCAGAAATGGAATTTCGTAAGGCTCACATCTATAAAGCGATGAACTGCGATATGAGTTCCCCGGATTTTTCAAAACGTATCTTACGGCTAAGCGTAGATTCTCCGGTAATTTTGTACGATACTGACAGCGGCTTAAGCCTAAAAGCCGCTGAAACAATGAAAGAATTGGGCTTTAAACGAATCTATGAAATGGCTGGAGGGCTTTTCAGTTGGGCCAGGGAAGGCAAGACTGTGGTTACCGGGGAAAGCAAAATCGATTCGTCCATTATTTTAAGGTAAACCTGCCCTAGCGGGATAGGTCACAATAGACAAGCCCTTCTTCGCCCTGAAGGGCTACGGCGGACAAACCCTCCTTCGCCCTGAAGGGCTACGGCGGGTAAAGCGGGTAAAATGGAAGAATTAATAAAGAAAGTTCGCAAAATCGAGATCAAAACCCGTCGGCTTACACGCAATCTTTTCACGGGAGGCTATCATAGTGCCTTTAAAGGCCGGGGAATGTCGTTCAGCGAAGTGCGTCAATACCAATTTGGCGACGATGTCCGCGATATTGACTGGAACGTTACGGCCCGTACGGGCGAACCCCACATAAAAATTTATGAAGAGGAGCGCGAACTAACCGTGATGCTGCTCGTAGACATAAGTGGCTCCTCGTTCTTTGGTATGAGCGGGCAGTGGAAACAAGAATTGCTCACAGAGATCTGCGCTCTGCTCGCTTTCAGCGCTGATTCCAACAATGATAAAGTGGGGCTTTTGCTTTTTTCCGACCACCCCGAACTCTACATAGCCCCCAAAAAAGGCCGGCAACACACCCTAAGGATCATTCGGGAATTGCTAAATGTGCAAGCTGCTGACCGTGGGACGGACCTTACTGCTGCTATCCATTTCATCCGTAATGTCTTGAAAAAGAAGAGTGTTTGCTTTTTACTGTCAGACTTCTGGGCGGCTGGATACGAAGTTCCGCTACGAACACTGGCCCGCCGGCACGATTGTGTGGGCATCCATTGCTGGGATGCGCGGGAGCGAGAATTACCGGATGTGGGGCTTCTCCGAACCCGGGATGCAGAGTCGGGACAACAAATCTGGCTGGATACCGCTGATCCTCAACTCCGGAACGCCTATACCCGGCGTTTTGACGAAAACCGGGACCAGGCAACGATGGCATTCCGGCGGGCCGGAGCAGATTTTCTAAGCCTTCAAACTTCCGAATCCTACGCATCTGCTTTGTTGCATTTTTTTGAAAAAAGGGCGAAAAAATGAGGAGGCTTGCTTCAAAAATAAAAGGCGCATACGGCTGCTGCCGTTGTTGGCGTCCTCGCCAAGGGTGTACGGAATGTTTGGAAAAGCCGCATAGCGGCGAAACGTCTGTAGAAATTAGGGCGATAATTAGTCGTAAGGTGCATAGCACCGGAACTTTTGGCGGGTGTTTCGGTGCTACGCACCTTAAAAATCGACTCAAAGCATTATTTCTACAGACGTTTCGCCGCTATGCGGCTGACATTATCAAACATTCCGTACACCCTTGGCGAAGACGCCAACAACAAACGACGAGCAGAATGCCATGCCAATATTGGAAACTATTCGTCCTTTGCTGTCTCCCACTCCAAGCCCAGGCCCAGGCCGAACTCCGCAGCGACAGCAATCATGTAGAAACAGGTAATCCGTTCCACCTACACCTCCGCCTACCCGCCACACTGGGCAAACCAGATTCATTAAACTTTGAGGTCTGGAGGAATTTCCTGCCGCCACAAAACATTGTAGATCAAACAGCATGGCAGGCTGATGGCCAGTTTTACATCAAAAAAGTCACGGCCCTTTTCTTCGACGAGGATTCAATCCAACTCCCGCCACTTCCCATCGCATTGCGCAATGGCGATAGCGTCCTTACCAACGCGCTTCAATTTGTGGTCACGGCTACGCCTTCGCCAGATGACTTGAATGACATGGCGCCCATCAAAGACATTCATCGGGAGCCGACTCATTGGACGGATTATCTACCATGGATATTGGGTGGGTTGGGCGTTTTAGCCCTCGTAGTTCTGATGTATTGGTGGGCAAACCGAAAGTCTGAAGCGAAGATACTAAGCCGGAGTATTGAAACTCCGCCGCACGAACTGGCCATAAAAAAATTGAATGCACTTGCCCAAAAACAATTGATTTTCAATGGGTTTGTAAAGGAACATTACGTGGAGCTTACCTTCATCCTTCGGGAATATCTGGAAAAAAGGTTTGAGGTTCCAGCCCTTGAATCCACAACAGAAGAGACCGTGGGATATTTGGAGGGCCGCGACTTTCCCCGGAAGTATTCGCAAGAACTCCAGCACCTTTTAGAGCAGGCCGATCTTGCCAAATTTGCCAAAATCATTCCGCCGGAATCCTTCCACGCCGAGGCTTTGGAAACCTCCCGCAAGATCATTCTTCAGACCAGCGCTGATCCAAACAGACCAATCACCACTCCACCAGTCACCACTCCACCAGTCACCTCTCCACCAATCACCAATAAATGACCCTGGCCTATCCACTTTGGCTTTTACTTTTTCTGCCCTTAGCCTGGCTTATCAGGCGCAGGGAGTCCGGTATTTCCATTCGGATGCCACAAACAAACAGCCCAGTGGACGCCCCCAGTCTTCGCACCAGAATTCGGAGCAAACTTCCATGGATGCGCTGGCTGGCTCTGGCCTTACTTGTGCTGGCAATGGCCCGCCCACAACGCAAATGGGAGGAAGAAAAAATAAAAGCCGACGCGCTTGACATCGTCTTGAGCCTGGATATTTCTCCTTCCATGCTGAGCAGGGATTTCGAACCTGACCGGCTATCTGTAGCCAAACGGGTGGCGGCTGAGTTTGTGGCAAAACGACCACACGACCGGATCGGGCTCGTTGCATTTTCTGCCGAAGCCTTCACGCAGTGTCCACTGACCACGGATCGTCGGGTGGTACAAACCTTCATCAACGAACTCGCGGTGGGTCGTCTTGAAGACGGCACGGCCATTGGGATGGGGCTGGCCACAGCAGTCAACCGATTGAAAGACAGTCCTTCACGCAGTAAAATTGTCGTGCTGCTCACCGATGGAGAAAACAATTCAGGATACATCGCGCCACTCAAGGCGGCGGAAATTGCCCAGACCCTGGGCATTCGTGTTTATACCGTTGGGATCGGGACAGAGGGTGTGGTCATGTCGCCCGCCCAGCGAAATTCCGATGGCTCGTATTCTTTTGCGCCACGGTTTATGAAATTTGATACCCAGTTGTTGGAAGAAATTGCGGCAGCCACGGGCGGCAAGTTTTACCGGGCCTTTTCAGAGCGTGATCTGGAAGCGATCTATGCGGAAATTGACCGCTTGGAAAAAACAAAAATCGAAATCAGCACGGTGCGACGCACCACGGATTATTTCCATTGGTTTATTGGGGTGGCGGTGGTGTTACTGTTGATGGAGGTTTTGGGGACTTGGGGGATTTTGCGCTCAGCAACGCCTTAAATAAGGCAAGTTCCAAGCAGCATCATGGCCACTTGGAACTTGTTACTTTTTACATGGAACTTTTAATTCATCACCCCTTCTCCAATTTCTCACATTCCGCCAGCAAGAACTCCGCCTTAGGCCGGAAACGGATATTCGGGTCGTTTTCAGAGAAAGAGCGCTTGAGATAAAGTTTCAACTCAACGATCGCTGCGGCGTACTTTTTGGCATGAAAGAGGCAATCCGCTTTGCGCAAGCGTGCCAGCCAATAAATAGGCTGCACCGCCAGCGAGCGGTCGATGGTATTCTGGAAATCAACGGCAGCGGCCTCCCACTCATTTTTAAGCATATTCACTTTGCCACGGCCAAAGAAGGGCTCCGGGTTGTGCGCATAAATTGCGATGCTCTTGGTGAAGTCATAGAGTGCGTCGTTGTAGTTGGTCAACTTATAATTGACATAGCCACGGCGTTCGTACGCCAGCGCGTTGTTTGCATATTTTTC
>JAUSMG010000445.1 GCA_030645295.1 Saprospiraceae bacterium
AAGGAGAATAGGATAGCTCACTACGTGGGGTCAATTCGTAAGAACCTACCTTCACACCCAAATAAAGTGTCGTATCAAAATCAGCGCCATTTAATGGATTCACACTTCCCAGATAATGGCTATAAAGACTCCCGATCACCTCAACGATCGTGTCCTCATGCCAAAGGGCGGTGCCTCCGCTAGCTACATTGTACAGGTTAAACCTTACCGCATACTGACCATCCGGAACCGATGCTCCATTGGCAGATTTCAAGGTGCCTTGAATACTGATCTTTGGCGAACCCTGGGCGTTAAGATTGGCTGTGAAACAGCATGCCAGGATTGCGATCAAAAAAGTGCGTGTAATGAACGCGTTAGTTGATAAAGCCTGGGTGAATAAAATCGTAAAATTTTTCATGAGCAAGGTGAACTATAAATTTTGAATAAAAAAGATGAACGATTGCTAAAATCAATGAGTTATTGATTTTTAAAATTCCAAAATTGAATTCTATAAGGTTTTTAAAAACCTTATAGAATTCTTTTAAAACAGGCCTACTGCAGTACCACTTTGCGCACTACACTACCATTCGCGGTTTGCAGCCGTACAAAGTATACCCCGGCAGCAAGGGTAGCCCCCTTATCCGATTGGCCTTTCCAGACCATCGTGTTCAGGCCCGAAAGGGCGGTGGTATGCACGATGGATACTATACGTCCACTGACATCGGTGACCGTCAGGGAAATCTCCTGGGCGCCGGGCAATGCAAAGCGGAACATCGTCTCCGTATGGAAGGGATTGGGTTGAACCTCAAAGGATTGTGCCAGCGCCAGGTCTTGTGCTCCACTGCTTGGCAAGCTGAACGGCACCGGATTTTCGATGCTTCCCTGATGCAAATCAGGCGAGAAGTACATGGCCTCGTTCAGGTCCTGAACAGACCCATTGCTGCTGTCGAACAGTTTGTATTTGACTTGTTCGCCGCTGGAATTGGCATATACCGTCAGGAAGAAAAGGTACGAATCATACGGCGGGATATAAACCGACTGACTGGAGCCGCGCACCTGGTTTCCGACAAAAGCGCCGAGCTCCATGGTGCTGGTGGTCACGTTTGAATCGCTCTTTTCCAACATACCGATCAAGGTCATACTGTGCTCGAACTGGGTTGGGTCCACCGTCCAGAAGTTGTCTGCTGGTGGTACACCATCCTTAGGTCCTCTGGCACTGGCAATTTGATCCGGCCCACTGCCCCCCAAATTAGAAGAGGGTGGGGGGTAAGTCAGGGTGCCTGGTGTTGCCAGTTTGATCTGGTAGCCTTTGGGCGGCTGCATGTACTGCAAATTGCCAACCCAACCAAAAGTCGGGTTGATGTACTGTGCAAAGGCCTCCTGGCTTTTGATCAGATCCCCCATTTGTGGTGAGAGGGACGAAAGCGCCTGATTAACGGCCAGCGAATAGTTGGGAATGTACCCGATCCAGTTCCAGCCGCTCACCACGGGTATCGGTGAGGTAGCAGGGTTAAGTACAGTGCCCAGCATTTTCAGCGTATCCGGCAGATCAGCGCGGTAGATGTACATAGAGGTGTTGCCCAGGGTATTGAGCGAGCCCAGCCAGCCGGAACCATTCAAATAGGTTGCAAAGGCATTTTGACCTTTCATCAGGTCATTTTCCGGATGGTTGAGCGATACCAGCGCTGAGTCTAGGTCCGGATTTGGGAAATCCAGATTGAACGACAGCCAGTTCCAGCCAAAGCCCAGCGGTACGTCCCGCAGCACATAGCTGTTGGTGTGGATCACCTGTGGGGTCAGCGGGTCGCCGATCACGTCATCCGGTTGGAATAAGAACTCATCCTCTTCCACCGCATAGCGCAGACAAGCAGAAGCATCCCAGATTTCAAGCCTCAGCGGCTCCAAAACATGATTGGGGTTGCCATAAATGCTCAAATAAGCCAGGTATTTGTTCACTGCCGGGACATACTGCACATTGGCCCGCCCGACGAGTGTGTCCCCGATAAAGGCCACTACGATATCCTCTATATCGGTGGATACTTCGCCCTGTATGTTCAGTTCGAGCACCATGTTTTCGGAATTCTCAAAAAGATTGGGGTTGATCTCCCAATTGGGCGGGCGACACACGACGCGTACGCCAAAGGGCAGCCCCTCGTCTCCACCCATAAAGAAGGGATTTTGTCCCGTTTCCGTGTGCAAAGTGATCGAGTCTGTCCAAAGTCCGAACGCCAGGTTAGAATCCACCTTAAAACTGATCGGACGGATCTCATTCGGCGCCAGGGTACCCTGATTCGGCACTATGTGCACCCAATCCGGAATTCCTGTAATGATAAACGGTACCGGGTAGCCGCCACGGTTGTGGATATTGGCTACTGCCGTTTTTGTCTGGTCTTCATACTTCGTCATACCAAGGCTGTCGGTGAGCCATGCCAGTTCGTTGCGGTCTACGTAGAACTCCCATTTCAGGTAGGTACTCACATTGCCTGTTAAGTCCTGAATATCATGCAATTCGGCGCGGAGAATTTTATTCTCATATACTGCATTATTGAAGGTCGGGTCTAGTATAATCTTGTTTTCAAAACAAGTCACCTGAATGTCAATCAAATTTCCAGTCTCCGCATCGAATAGCCCTACATTGTTGGGTTGCGTGATATCTGCTGGAATCAACTTATCACAATTAATGTGTTTGTTAAAGTTAAATGACACCTCATCTCCCAAATGATACACCCCATCGGAAGGCTGCGGCACCCCCACCAAACTGGGTGGTTCACGGTCAATTCGGCCTTTAATAATCTCAGAATAACCCGGTTTGTCGCTCGCATCACCCGTACATACTGCAACCGCTCGGATCTCGTAAGGCCCATCCGAGAGGCCTGTGGTCTCCCAGAAAAACTGTGTAAAACCGGCTTGCAACACGGGTGGTTTCGGGTTCGGTAAAGCTGCATAACCCGACCAGTTGGGATTGTACCGATCGGAAATGCCTGGTATATTAATCCAGGTTCCATCTCCATTGGAGCGGCGATATTGCACACGGACCAACTGGAAGTCTGTTACCGTAGTGTCATAACCGGAGACGGTTATACGTCGTTCATCATCCGGTCCGGGGGTTAGTGGATCAGGGAAAATGACCCAATTCTGTTCCGGCACATTGATGTCAACTTCACTACACGGACGAATAAAGTGAACGCCTAAATCCAGGTAAGAGAAAAATTTATCGTCGCCATCCAGAGGAAGTGAAAGGGCAAAATTTCGCGCCATTTCACATTCCGACACCAGGGCCACCCGCAAGTTTTCGTAGTCGTATTCAAACGGCCCGCGTTTCACTGTAATGGTAATCGGAATTGAGGTGCCAAACGGTACGATGTATTGAATGGTGTTGTTATTGAGCGGCTGACCGTTTATTTCTATAATAGCACCATCGGGGTTGCTGGCTGCAATGGCCGTAAAGCCATAGGTCCAATCTTCATTCGTGGCACTGAGGTTGCCCAAATTCATTTTAAAAGCGGCCACTTCATTGGCGGGCACATTGGAGGCCACAAATTGTGATCCCGGCGCGAGGGCCAGATTTGGGCCTTCGCGATTGGCGGTACCGGGTTCCCAGGGGCAGGAAGACTGGCCGGCTTTAAGGCGGAAAACGGGTGTTTTATACACCGAATCCATTGCTACATCTACCGTGAAAGCATCGCCCGGGTCATCATCCGCCAGCGTGTAACCAGTGGTAATGCTATTGCTGACAGCAGTACCTTCAGTGGTTCCGTTGCTGGTGGCCGCTAGAAATTTCAATAAGACCTTAAAACCAGCTTTATTAAATTCAAATCCAAAATGGGTCGTCAACGACTCCTGCGAGTTGACGATTTGACTCAGGGTGGAAGTTTTTGTCGTATCGAAGGTTTCGGAATATTCGTACATAATTCCGGCATCAAAAGAAATATTGCGCTGTAATTCCGCCTTTTCTTTCAAGTCTTTATTGCGTTGTACAATGGCTTCCCACCTCGCTTTTGATTCGAGGTATCGCGCCACAGAAGCAGAGTCTGCATTCGGATCTTGCGCCAACTCCTCCAGATAACGCAGGACATTGTTTTGAATATTAAATTCCGAATAGGCAAATACCGTGGGGAAATCGCCGGGTTCAACGTTTAAGACTTGCTTCACCAATGGCTCACAAATCGTATCATTGAATGAAACCAAATCCGCAAACCCGAAAATGATGTTGATGGCTTCGCCCATGTATATGTCGCCCCCTCTTTCACCGCCCACAATAAGGTCGCCGCTACTGGTCGCAATATGCTCATTCACACTCATGCAAGTTTGGAATGAGGATGCCGTGATTTTCTTGTAGGTAACCTGAAATTCCGCTGCGATGTCAAATATAGGCCCTACATTATTGATAATCCCGACAAAAGGCGTCCCACTAATGATATTGACGTTGCCTCCCAAATGCACTTCCAAACCACCGCCACCACCAATTTCAAACTCAGACGAGACATCATAGGTCTTGCACATCTGGGTATTTTTAGCCAGATAGGACGAACTGCCATCCCCCGGTGGGTCGCGCAAAATCAAACTTGGCATTTCGGGCAATAAAGTCGTAAAGGTGTTTTCCTTGTTTTTGATGCCGGTTACAATGCCTTCTTTGGTTAATGAACCCTCTCTGCCTGCCAATGAGGTGCCTAAAATTTGCAATGTTTTAATGAATGGTGGCGAAGGGTTAGGATCCCCAACCCTGAATTTATAGGTCAAACTTCCGCCAGACATGGTGGTATCCAAGGTCATATCGGAAAAGCCGTTGATAATGGTAAAATCTGCGGTGTCCAGCATACAGTCTCCGCCTTCGTACCGTTCTACCAATTGAATGACCAATGTCTTAAACTCATCCTTATCCATTACAATAATCGGGCAGCTTGGGCTGTATGGATCCAGGCCGCTCACTATTTCCACGTTGGGTGGAGCGAAATAGGTAAAATCCAAGAGCGTATCATTTTTGGTTAAATCCACGGTAGAACCGCCCAAAACCTGAAAAAATGTCTTAATTTCCGGGTCAGAATGCTCTGAAACAGCCACTGTTAGACTTTCTAAAGGCGGCAATTCGTCAAATTCGTAGTCGCCCTCCACATTATCCAAGGTGATTTGTCGCTCTAAGCACCCATCCGTGGAACGCACTTTCACGGTACAAAATGTACCCTGGCCCATTCCTGGTGGAGCTTTGATTATGGATAATTGGCACAAACCACCCGCTATTTTCCCCTTGACTTTTCGCGTCGTAACGTCGTTGAATAAAATACCGGCAATCGGACTAGTCAGATTGGTCACCTCCCAAAAAGCGGGAACAAATACGTGGTCTTCAAAGACTGGTGTCAACATTGCCGTGGCTCCAGGGTCAAAATCAATGACAAATTTGCCCGTAGAGTCGGTCACTATTTTGGGGCTATAAGAAGCCCCGTTCACCAATATTTCAACATTTTTGGCAAAACAATCGGTGTTTTTATACCGCACAAAGCCCGTAACGGGTACAGTGGAGCGATCAATAAAATCCACTTGATCCACCGAAGTGCTACTCGGGTTTAAGGTGACTTGTCGGGTGCTGGGTGTAAAGGTGTGCGGCTCAGTGGATTGGTTGGCCGCAAACGGCGACCAGGTTGCCCCTATATTATCGCCCGGCCCCAAGAATACCGACCCACTGTTGTTGAGCCGCAGGCCATTTCCTTCATCCATCGCAAAATATACCCGCAGCCCTTTGCCCTGCATATCGCGGGAAGCTTTAAAATGTGCCAGAATACTATCCACGCTCAGGGTCGTATCATACAAGGCCACTTCATCAAACAGACCGCCAAAGTGATCCGTATAGTTTCCGCCGCTGGGTCTCGCACCCAGAATCCATTTTTGGGTCGGATCCGACCAGTTGCCCGGCCCACTCAAAAACGTATTCGGGGCGCCAAAAGGCTGCCCATTTTTGTACGCCGTCACCACCCGACTGCCTGCTACACTATCCAATGTAAAGGCCAGGTGCTGGTAACCCATGCCGAGCGTGCCGAAATTGTGCTCCTGACCATTGAGGTAAAAATATACCTCGTTGGTCAA
>JAUSMG010000447.1 GCA_030645295.1 Saprospiraceae bacterium
TTGACCAAACACGCTGCATTTTCAAACCAACCACCTTCGCATGAAATTACTTTCTACCTTTCTCCTCGCTTTCTTTTGCCTGTTTTTCAACACGTTACAGGCCCAATCCTCCAAAGATGTCACCGTACCCCTCACGGCGACCATCGCCGTTGGGCCCGCCAGCGTCACGCTCAATTGGCCCAATCCCGGAAACGCCGGTCTGCTCGTTCGGCGGCGGACCAAAGGGCAGGGTGCATCTGCCTGGCAGGAGGTGCTCAATGTGTCCAATTCTAACCTCAGCACCGTTACAGACAATGGTGTAACGGCAGGACAGATCTATGAGTATTCGATTCTACGCGTCCTGAATGGTCTAAATGCCTATGGCTATGCACACGTGGCCATCAACGCCAACCCGGTAGACAGCCGTGGAAAAATTCTGATTTTCGTGGACTCCGTCACCGCCGATGCGCTGGGCGTGGAACTTGTGCGCATGAAGAACGACATGCGCGGCGATGGCTGGTGGCCTATTGCTTTCCATACCGGACCTTCTGCTACGGTGCAATCCGTTAAAAATCAAATTGTTGCAGCCTACAACGCTGATCCTGCTAATGTTAAGGGATTACTTCTGCTGGGCAGCGTACCGGTCCCCTATTCAGGCAACACGGCCTGGGATGGACATTCTCCGGACCATACAGGCGCCTGGCCTTCGGATGCCTATTATGCCGAGATGAACGGCAACTGGACCGATGCTACCGTGAACAACGCCGTGCCCAATCGCGATGCCAACAAAAACATACCGGGCGACGGCAAATTTGACCAAAGTTATTTGCCCAGCACTGTAGAACTGCAAGTTGGTCGCGTGGATTTCCGGCACATAGATGCCGCCGCTTTCGGCGCAGCAGATCAGATCGGGCTGATGAAAAGGTATATGGACAAGAACCACCGCTGGCGCAGCGGGGAATATACCGTGGAGAACAAGGCGTTGGTGGACGACAACTTTGGCTATTTTGGGGGCGAAGCCTTTGGCTCGAACGGCTACCGAAATGCCTATCCGCTGGTAGGAGAAGCCAATATTGTAGCATCCGATTTTTTTGATGGAACCGAATCTCAAAGCTATCTGCTCGGATACGGATGTGGCGGCGGCAATTACAACGGTGCAGGCGGGGTTGGATCCAGTTCAAATTTCGCCACGGATTCGGTGAACATCGTTTTTTCAAACCTATTTGGCTCCTATTTTGGCGACTGGGATTATGAAAGCAATCCGTTCATGCCTTCAGCATTGGCTTCCCGCGGCGGCATCCTTACCTGTTCCTGGGCGGGTCGGCCGCACTGGTTCAACCACGCGCTGGCTTCCGGTGAAACCGTTGGATACTGCGCCAAAGAGACCATGAATGCTCAGTTCAACACTGCATATCCAAATGCCTTCGGCAAAGGAGGGGCGCACGTGGTTTTGCTGGGCGATCCTACACTCCGCGCCCATGTTTTGAAACCCGCTACGGATCTGACGCTTTCCAATCTTAATTGCCAAAGTGTTGAACTCAACTGGACGGCCTCTGCGGATACGGTGACAGGTTACCACATTTACCGCGCCCTCTCGCAGGACGGACCTTATACCAGACTGAGTACCAACCTTTTAACGGGTACTTCCTTCACAGACAATAGCCCCGTTCAAGACACACTTTTTTATCAGGTCAGGGCAATCAAAAACGTCACTTCGCCTGGAGGGGGCACCTATGCGAACAATGCGATCGGCCCCATTAAGTTCATAGTATTTACGGCCCCACCGCAGGTAAATGCAACGGTGAGTGGCACACTTAATTGTAGCAATTTACCGGTAGAACTTCAAAGCGGCAACAATGATCCCGGAGCAAGTTTTGTCTGGACCGGACCGAATAACTTTACCTCCGCATTGCCCAATCCTACAGTACAAGTACCGGGTAATTATACGGTGTTGGTCACTATTGGCGCCTGTTCTTCCACCGGTGTTGTAGAGGTTTTACAATCCCCTGATCTGTTGCTTTCTTTTAGCACCACAAACGAATCTGCGCCCAACGCGAACAATGGCGCTATTGATCTTTCGACTACAGGCGGTACAGCACCATTTGTTTTCCTGTGGAGTAATGGCGCTACAACCGAGGATCTCTCCGCCCTTGCTGGCGGAACCTATACGGTCTCGGTGACCGATGCAACCAGCTGTATCTGGATCGGCAGCGCCATTGTTGGCACTACATCCGGTGTCGAGGAAGCCACCATTTTTGCGCAATTCCTGCTCTCTCCCAACCCCGGCAAAGGCCTGGCTTCACTTTCATTGAAACTGCATCAATCCGCCGCGATCCGTGTCGAGATCCGCGATTGGACCGGACGTTTGATTTTGGAAAATCCGGTGGTGGAAACCGATGCGCTGAATCTCCCGATTGACCTGATGCAGCGTCCTGCTGGGATGTACAATATTTCTGTTTGGGTTGATAATCAGGTCTTTGTGCGGAAAATGACCTTGTTGCGGTAAGGGATGGTGGAATGGCCTTCAGGCCGTCGGGATTCAGGGCGTTTACGCCCTTAACCACATTTCAATGTGCCGTGAATGGCACATTTCC
>JAUSMG010000451.1 GCA_030645295.1 Saprospiraceae bacterium
GCATCATACCCGTCTTTTACAAACTTGGCATCCAATATCCCATCCGAAGATTCATCAAATATGACTGTACCCAACGGATCTGTGGTTTTTAGGGTACCTTCAAAATCATACTCTCCACTGAGGCCAAAGCCAAAAGAAGGCCCAGCCAGTACATAAAGCTTGGTCGATTCGGAGCCAAATTTTAATTTCCCGAGCACAGGAATTTCCAGCGTATTTATGGTTGCATCTGATTTAATACTGGAAACTGAAGTAAATCCGCCTTCTATCTGGGTATTGCTGCCTTCCTGTTTTGCACCGTGCGTAGCGTATATAAGTTCAGGTTGAATGGCGAACATACTGCCCAATGCAATTTCAATGGGCACCGCTACCTGAAATCCGACTTTCATTTCTGGCTCAGGCTCTCCATCTTCTAAGGGGTCTATTTTAAAATTGTTCAACGAAAGGCCTGCACGTACGCCCACGCTTATTTGTGCGAAAGCGATCTGGCCAAAACCAAACAGAAGCAGCGCAACAACAAGTGAATAAATGGTTTGCTTTTTCATACGAAAAGGTGGTTGGTGAAGAATTAAGGTTAAACGTAGTGCCAAGGTACACCGGGATTTTAACTGCCAAATCTTTTATCCTGCTTAAATCCGGCACTGGATTAGAATTCATGCTACGCCATTTAGCCTGACTCAGCATGCCTGATTATTTTGAAAAAAACACGTCGCAAACGCTCTAGTTTTGCGGCCAAATGACATTCGACATCACCATCCCCGTCCTCAACGAAGAAGCCACGCTCGACCGCCAGCTGCGCACACTGCACGATTTTCTCTGGAAAAACTTTCCCGAACAAGGCCAATGGCGTATCGTCATCGCCGACAACGGGAGTACGGACAATACCCGCCATATTGCGGCTGCACTCTGCGATGAATTCGCTGAAGTTCAGTTGGTCAGGGTGCCCGAAAAAGGGGTTGGTCTCGCGCTCAAAACTTCCTGGAGCCAAAGCCAGGCCGACATTGTAGGCTATATGGATCTGGATCTGGCCACAGATCTGCGGCATTTCCCGCAGGCTTATAATGCCTTGTCTACAGAAGGCTTCGACCTGGTGTATGGCACTCGCCTGCACAAAAAATCCCGGGTCATTGGCCGAACCCTGAAACGCGAGATCACCTCCCGTATTTTCAATTTTATGTTGAAAACTTACCTGGGCACCCACTTTTCCGATGGCATGTGCGGGTTTAAATGGCTGCGCCGGGAACATGTAGCCCCCCTGATGGAGGCCGGGGCGGTTTCAAATGGCTGGTTTTTCAGCACGGAACTGCTGGCCATAGCAGAATGGAAAGGACTGAAAATATGTGAGTTGCCCGTCATCTGGACCGACGACACCACCAGCAGTCGCGTAAACATCACGCGTTTGGCAAAACAGTATATCGCAGCCATGCGTATGTTGAAAAAACGAAAGCCTTAACTCAATCCAGCATGTATTTGTAGCGCGGACCGATAGCCATGAATCCTTCCCGTTCATAAAAACGCAGGGTCTTCTCATAATCCTCACCCGGCGTAGTGACCTCCAAACGCACCCAACCCCGTGCTTCAGCAAGTTCTTTCGCGGCATCGAGCAATATTTTCCCAACCCCTTCAGAGCGGTACTTCGGCACGACATAAAGTTCGTTGATGACTCCGATCCGTCCACCGGCATACAACGCAATAGATTCTACGATGGTCAATATGCCAACAGGCTCCTCGTCATCATCCAAAGCTAAGAGGGTAGAATGAAGATCATTGGAATCAATTTGCAGGAAACTATCGGCAATTTCAGCAGCGGTAGGCGTATGCCCAACCTCTTCATATAAGGCAGCAAGCAGTTCGGAAACTGCGTAAGTGTCGGCTTCGTCGGCAATTCTAAAGTTGATCATGGATTCATATTTTTTGCATAATTACACAAAGTAGCGTAAACCCAAATACAAATCCGACATTTGTCGCTCACCATGATTTCACCAGCAAAAACCCTGATGCTCGGCACGGCCCAATGGGGCTGGACAGTCTCCAGACATGAGGCCTTCCAGCTCCTTGATACCTGGCTTGGCGCAGGTTTCCGACATATAGACTGTGCCACCAATTACCCGATCAACCGCAATCCGATCGATTTCCGGGCAGCCGAGAAAATTTTATGCGAATACATCCACGCGCATGGCTTGCATGATTTCCGGATAACCATGAAAATCGGCAGTCTCGACAATATGCGTTCGCCCGAGGTGAATCTGGCGCCCTCGTTTGTTCAAATGATGACGGAGGAATACAGGCGGCTTTTGGGCGCCAACCTTGCCTGCGCTATGTTTCACTGGGACAACCGCAGCCAGATTGAAGAAATTCGAGGCTCCCTGGAAGCGCTGGACAGATTGCAGCAGGACTATGGCATTCGACCCGGGCTTTCCGGAATTGCGCATCCTGAAGTCTATGCCAAAGCAAATACCGACCTGGGACTCTCCTTTGAAATCCAATTGAAACACAACGTCTTACAATCAGATCTTGAACGATACGCCCCTTTATCCGCTACAGCCGCAGGCGACGGCGGACATCACTCCATCACCCCATCACTTCATCACTCCATATTTGCCTACGGCATCAATGCCGGCGGCGTAAAACTGGAAGCCCCCTACCCTTCTGACAGCACCTTCCTGGCAAGGGGTGGTCAGCCGGAAAAAGTGGCGCCGCTACTTGGAAAAATAAACGCTTTGCTCCCGGATTGGAACACCGCTTTTGTGCGTCCACCTGTGAAGACCATGAACCACATTGGGTTGATCTTTGCGGGTTTACATCCTGACTTGAGCGGTATTTTACTTGGGGTGTCCTCGGTGATCCAATTGCGCGAGACCCTTGATTTTTGGCGAAATTTTGAGGTGTTTGAATACAGTGATGTCTTTTCATCCTTGAAAAAAATACTTTTGCCCACGCAAGCGAAAAACTGAGGCACCTATTGACATGGCAACAAAAAAAACGTCTTCAAAAGTATCTGCAAAACAGCCTTCCAACAAGCAGGTAACCCACCATCAGCCTACCCATTTTTTTTCACCTGGTTTTTGGGATCGACACCTTGTACCTGCCATCGTACTGATGGCAATTTCCTTTGTACTGTACGGGATCACGGTTGGTTTTGGTTATTTGCAGGATGATCAGTTGTTTATCTGGGACAACTCCTTTGTGCAAAAAGGCTTTGCCGGATTGGCTGAAATTTTTGGCAACGACAGCCTTTTAGGGTTTTACAAAGACCCCAAGCTGATGCTTGAAGGCGGTCGCTATCGGCCCTTACCGCTGGCCTCTTTCGCCATTGAGATCGGTCTTTTTGGAAAGGATAACCCAGGGGTAGCCCATTTTTTTAACGTGCTGCTTTATGGTCTGACAGGCGTTTTACTTTATCGCGTTCTGCTGGGACTATTTCCGGCCCGGGAAGATGTGAAATGGTTTTTCAGTGTGCCTTTTTTAACTGCTGTTATTTTTATGTTGCATCCGCTGCATGTGGAAGTGGTCGCAAACATCAAGAGCCGCGATGAAATATTTGCCTTGCTGGGCAGTCTTGGCGCGCTTTGGGCCATCCTGAAGTATTTTGACACGCAGGACCATCGCTGGCGCTGGATCGCCGCTGGAAGCTTTTTGCTTGGTCTGCTTTCAAAGGAGAACACCGCGACTTTTTTGGCCGTGATTCCCCTCAGCTTGTGGGTGTTTTCCAGGATTCCTTTAGGTCGCATTCTTTCTGCTTGTATGCCTTTACTGGCCGCCGTACTGGTGTTTCTCCTGCTCCGTGCCCTGGCCCTGGAAAAGCCCATGCAAGGTCCGGAGGAGATGGTGCTGAATCCTTTTTTGGGCATGGCGGCCTCGGAGAAGTTTGCGACCATTTTCCTTTCCCTCGGATGGTACATCAAACTTTTATTCGTGCCGCACCCGCTCACCATTGACTACTACCCCTATCACGTTCCAAAAGTGAACTGGAGTGAATGGCGTGTACTGCTCTCTTTGGCCGGCTATGTGGCCATGGGTTTGTGGGCATTCCGACAAATCAAAAAAGCGCGCAGCGCCCATGCAGGGGAAGGTTCCGGCATGTTGGTTCCGGCCTATTGCATCCTGTATTTCCTGTTGACCATCAGTGTGGTATCGAATATTTTTGTCCGCACGAGCACCTTCCTCAATGAGCGATACCTTTTCATGCCGTCCATTGGCTTTTGCTTGTTGGTGGCTTGGTTTGTGGCGGAAAAATTACCTGAATTGCTGCGCAAATCACCCGAAAAGCCCAATTTATGGAGTATAATACTGGTCGGGGCGATCGCAGTCCTGTTTGGACTCCGCAGCTGGACCAGGGTGCCGGATTGGGGCGGCGATGGCCGGGCCCTGGTAGAATCGGCTATAAAAGTTTCCAATGGTAGCTATCGTGCCAATTATTACTATGCCAATTTACTCTACCAGGACCGGTATCTGAAAATCGAAAAGGCCACCGATCCGGCATCCATATCCGAAAGAAATGGCTTGATCGATTCCATTGACCACTACCTCCAACGATCCCTGAAAATCAACCCGGGTTATCGTTTGGCTGCGCCCCTGAAAGTGCAGATGGCTGTTGCAAGGTTCAATCAAAACAAGGATCTGGACAAATTGCTAAAAGACCTGGAAAACCTGATTTACAGCCAGCCAGTCAATGGAGACATGTTGACGATGGTGGTAGAGGTGCTAAAATCGCTCAAAGGCGCAGACCCCAACCTGTACAATTTTTTCTGCCATCGGGTTGGCTACAATTTTTATTATGTAAAAAGGAACGACCCTGAGGGGGCCATCACTTTCCTCAATCTTGCCCTTGCCAATTATCCCCAGGATAAAAACACTATGCAGGATCTGGTGCAGGTTTATACCTCCATGGGCAACCAGGCCAAAGCGCGGGAGATGCAACAGCGCATGGCATTTTAAAAAAATTGCCCGCCACTCCAGGGAGCAGCAGGCAAACATAGAACCATGAAAATTCTTTATCAGAGGTGCAGTCGTTCCTTACGCATTAACAACACCTCCTTGGACTCCACCCGGTCCGGGTCTGGCACACAACAATCCACGGGACAAACCGCAGCGCATTGTGGCTCTTCGTGGAATCCTGTACATTCCGTGCATTTGTCCGGCACGATGTAGTAAAAGTCGTTTGAGACAGGGCTGAGTTTTTTTGCAGCATTTACTTTCGTTCCGTCTTCCAGCATAAATTCAC
>JAUSMG010000457.1 GCA_030645295.1 Saprospiraceae bacterium
CGACAACCTTGACGATCCCGCCTGTGTTTTTCAGCAAGCCGCTGCCGCTGAGCTCTCCGCTGTTTCCCAGTTCCAGGTTGTCGGTGAGGAGTACGTCTCCCCCCGATTTGCTGACGTCCAGATACGAGGCAATCCCGCTGCCGGAAATCGTTTGATTGGTGCTTCCCCGAAGGCTGACGGTGCAGATACTGGCGTATTCGTCCCAGGCATCGTTGATGACCACATCGCCGGAAACCTGGATCTGGTTGCCTCCTTGCATTCTGTACACACTGGTGATCGTGAGCGTATTGTTCACTGTTAGGTCTTGGGAATAAATAATGTTTCCGTTGCCAATAATTTCCAGATTGTAAAGCGATGCTGCTGAATTTATCGTAACGGTCCCGCTAAAATTCACCAGACTTGTCCCTGCATCCAATTGCGCAGCTGCATTCACCGTCAAAGCACTGGTAAGCGTAAGAGTGTTCGCTCCCAAACTCAGCACCCCGGTATACGCTACCGCCATAGTGATACTTTGCACCGTGGGGCTGACATCCATGGCACAGTTGGCGGTGGACGTACCATTAAATACCACGGCATCCGCCGAGGTAGGCGCAACATTTCCGCTCCAGTTGGCGGCATTGCTCCAAAGGCCGTCGCCGCCGCCATTGTCCCAGGTACGAGTGACTGCCTTTGCAGAGCTGCCTAAGCATAAAATAACAAGGACGGTGAGCAGGCTTTTACACTTGACTGAATGCCATGTGATTCGGAGCACGAACTCAGAAGAAAATGCCCTGAATCCGGAAGTAAATGATTTTTTCATAACAGACCAATTTAAAAAAGTGAAAAGAGAATTGGACGTAACCGATCTTCAACAATCGCTTTCCGTCTTCAAATCGAATTGCGATGGGGCAAAAATGTGGCTGGCCGGTAGGGGACAAACCAGACAACTTGCAGGGAGAAAAAGGACATTTTGGGAAAATTTGGGGGGCAACTTCAAGTTCAACTTAGGAGGTAACTTTAAGTTACCTCCTAAGTTCAAGTTCAGGCCCGCAAATACGCAGAAGGAGGCACGCCAAAACGCTCCTGAAATAACGTGGAGAAATAAGGCGTGTCGCGGAAACCGACCGCATATCCGGTTTCTTTTACGGTGGCGTACTTTCCGTTGAGGAGTTGGTCTTTCGCTATTTGAAGGCGCATTTCCTGTAAATAGTGGTTGGGCGAAAGCCCGATGAGTTTTTGGAGTCGGCGGCTGAATTGGCGTGTGCTGAGGCTCAGTTCAGAGGCCACCCATTCGAGGTTGAAATTTCGGTCGGAAAGGGTTTTTGAAAATACGGTTTCCACTTCTTTCAACCACTCGCTGTCCACTTGGGCAATGACGGGCTTTTCCGGTAAGGCGTTTTTTTCATCGGGCGCTTCATCTGCTCCCATGCCTGAAAAATAAGCCATTCGCTCCTGGTAGTTGCGGAGCAGGTTTTTGATACGGGCTTTGAGCTCTTCTTCTTCAAACGGCTTGGTCAGGTAGTCGTCCACGCCGATGCGCAGGGCATTGAGCTTTGCCCCGACGTTTACCTTTGCCGTCAGCATGATAACTGGAAGGTGCCGCCAGCGGTCGTCCGATTTTAGTTTTTCCAACAACTGGAAGCCATCCATGACGGGCATCATCAGGTCGCTTATTATCAGTTGGCAGGCGGCAGTTTGCAGGAGGCAGTCGAGCGCATCCTGTCCATTTTCGGCTGTCAATACATGATAATCTGAAAGCAGGAATTGGAGGTATTGCCGCAGATCGGGGTTGTCTTCTACGACGAGAATGGTGGTTTCTCTGGGCATCAAGTTAGGAGGTAACTTCAAGTTACCTCCTAACTTGGCAATGCTCGTCGTTGAAACGGGGCTTTCCTCCACCCATGTTTGTCCTGTGGGTTCAAATTTAGGAGGCAACTTAGAGTTGCCTCCTAAATTAGCCTCCACCACCTTTTTTGGAAACTTGAAATAAAAGACACTTCCCTTGCCCCATTTACTTTTTGCCCACACTTCGCCGCCGAACAACTGAGCGAGTTCTTTGCAGAGCGAAAGGCCGATGCCCGTGCCACCTTCGGTTTTTGCATCGGGTTGTTTGGACTGATAAAAACGATCGAAAATGTGCGGCTGATCGTCGGGATGGATTCCCTGGCCAGTATCCCGCACGCTGATTTCGAGATGGTCTTCTGTTTCCGCTATCCCCAACGTGACTTTGCCACCCTGCGGGGTGAAATTCATGGCGTTGGAAAGGAAGTTATGGACGATTTTTTCAAACTTGCTTTTGTCCAACATCAAGATCAGAGACTCGTCCGCGTGGTAGTTAATCTCAAACTTCAAATTGTCGCAGTCGGCAAAGGAATGGAACTGTGCCATTTGCTCTTTCAGGTAGGGAAAGATATGCACAGGTTCTTCCGAAAGTTCCAACTTGTTGTCCTCGAGTTTGGAGAGGTCAAGGATTTCGTTGATGAGTTTTTGGAGTTGCCGGGCGTTGCGCTCGATGAACTGAAGTAGATTGTGCTCGTCCCCGGTTTTTTTGCCGTGTTTCAAAAGCGAGCTGACAGGGCCAAGGATGAGCGTGAGCGGAGTGCGCAGTTCGTGGCTTACGTTGGCAAAAAAACGGGATTTGAGTTTTTCAAGCGATTGGAGTTCTTCGGCTTGCTGGCTGATCGTCTCGTTTTGTGCCGTCAATATTTTTCGTGCTCTTTTTTGTCGGTAATAAGCACTGAGCGATATGCTCCCGGCCAGGAGTGCGAGCAAAAGGACCAGCAACAGCAATAAACTGCGGGTTCGTTGGTTGGCGATCTCTTTCTGCCGCTGTTGCAGTTCCCATTCAGTTTCTTTGACGTTCAATTTTGTTTCCCATTCGACCGTAAAGGATCTCATATCCGCCTGCTTTCGCTCATCTTCGTATTGCTTGAACCGCTCATTGTATTCCACCGCTTTTTTGTAGTCGCCTTTTGCTTTGTAAATTTCGTAATAGTGCAATGCGCCGTCGTCGGGCAGGTTGTTGGGGAAGGCTTCCCGGGCAAGGTCCATGCATTCCAGGGCACGGTCGTAATGTTCCAACTCGAGTTCCCGCCCCGATTTTTGAAGGTACAAATGCTGAACCATGTTTGGGATTCTCAGTTTCTGCGCAATCTGTAAGGCTTCCTCCAGCAATACCAGCGCTTCTTTGGGAGGGAGTAACCTCGACCTGAAATTCAACAGGCCCATTCGGGTGGTTTCGCTCGTAAATAGGTTGGAGAGCGACACCGCGAGCCGAAGCATTTCTTCCTGTTTATGCTTGTCGTCTTCGCCGCCTGAAATCAGCAAAGCAGTACGGATCAGGTTAGCGGTGTCGGTGGTATGGCGCAGGGTTTCAAGGGCCTGATAAAAATAGGGCAGCGGAACTTTGGAGTCGTTTTGCGAGGTGCGCAGCACGGTCCCTTTGCACAGTTGGCCCATGCCGATTAGCCGTTGGTCACCTAAGTCACGACAGAGGTTGACAGCCTGCTCACAAAATTCGAGCGACTGACGGTAGCGTTGGGTTTCGAGCCAATGCCAGGCTTTGAAATACAAAGCCTCCACTTGGATTTTGATCAGGCCGTTTTTTTCAGAAAACTGGATGAGGGGGTCAAGGTTTTTTTCTAAAGAATCGCGCAGTTGGTAGCGATTAAAATGGCGGATGCGCGCCAAATGTGTCTCAGCGATCAAGTCGGGTTTCTTGATTTGAGCAGCAAGTCCAAGGCAATGCTGCAAAAGGTATAAGCTGCTGTCGCGTTCCCCAACCCGGTCCAGCCAATCGCAACGGCGCAGGTTTCCTTTTAAGGTTTCTTCATCTCCGACTTTTTGTGCCTGATTATGCTGGGAATCCGAAACAAAACCCTGAGCAATGGCTTCACACGAGATGTGCCAGAGCAGAAAAACAGTCATTGATATGAAAGACCAACGGCGCAAATGGTGGAATCGCTGAAATGTTTCGTATAATTGAATCGGCCGCTGTGGATGTGTGAAACCCAAAAAGGTGGAACGAACCACAAATAAGAGCACCGTGCAAACATATAAACTATGGTCAAGAGCCGGGTCAAAAATTTTCGCCCTACATGAACGGCCTGAGCTTCTCCATCAAATACTCCGGCGCGGGCACCACCTTTTTTGTTTTTGAGTCAAAAAAGCAAAGCCGCACCCGGCCCGCGTTGACCAGTTTTTTCTTTTCGTTGAATATTTCCACGTGAAAGGTGATGTACTCGTCTGGCAAGTCCCGAATCTCGGTCCGGACGGTTAGCAACTCGTCGTAGTAGGCCGGGCGCACAAAACGCATCTCGAGGCTGACCACGGGAAGCCAGATTCCATAAACATCCTCCAACTCCTTGTACGTCAAGCCTAAAGAACGGATCGTCTCCACACGGCCTACCTCAAAATATTGGGCGTAATGGCCGTAATACAGGTAACCCATCTGGTCGGTCTCGCCATAGCGAACGCGGATTTGTGTTTCGAAGGAATACATTTTTGGACTTTGGTTGTTGGACGTTGGATATTCGATATTCGATATTCGATATTGGACGCAGGATCAAGATTCCCCCCATCTAAGTCCTATTTCTAATGTCCAATATCGAATGTCCAATATCCAACGTCCAACGTCCAGGTTCAAACCTCTTCCCTTTCGATCGGGCAAGTCATACAGTGACTCCCCCCGCGTGCCCGCGATAGTTCGTTGGATGGAATGGTAATGATCGTGTTTTCCACTTTTTCGGGATCCACTTTACCGTTTTCAATATCGCGGATCATTTTTTCTGCGCCCACCACTTTGTAGCCGAATTCTTTGAATGCTTTCTCCGTCACCGGATTGCGGTCGTAGGTGATGGCTACACCGGGCTTGAGGGCCACCAGGTTACAGCCGTCGGTCCATTGTTCGCGCTCCTGGTAGGGCGTTTCGCCGCGCCCGGCCCAGATGAATTCCATCTTTGGATTCACCTCGGCTCTTAGAAAATCCACGATGCTGGGGTATTCGAGTTCTTCGCCGGTGTGGCGGTGAACATCCACGTAGGAACCCAAACCGTCTTGCACGATGGGCTTAAAGCCGACCACGTGGTTGTGGTTGATCTGCGTGAAGATCGTATCGATGTGCATGTAGGTGCGTTCGGCGGGGATGTTTACCTGCACGATGTTTTTGATGATGCCCTTTTCAAAAAGATAATTTTTGAGCATCTCAAAGGCGTAATTGTTGGTGCGCTCGGAGTTTCCGATGAGCAGATAATCCTTGTGAAACATCATCACGTCGCCACCTTCGATGCTGATGGTTTCGCCGCGTTTGTTGGGCGGAAATTTATCCACCCGGTTGAGATTGATGGTTTTGCCATCGGCCTTGAGACGGCGGAAAACGGGGTGACTGGAGAAGATAAGCCGGGTAAGGAAGTTCTCGCGGAAGCGGGCTTCTTTGGCGGCTTTGGTGATGATGACGTGTTCTTTCACCGTAACGGCCAGGTCGCGGGTAAAGATGAGGTTCGGAATGGGGTCGAAGAGGATGCGGTCTTCCGGTTCGAGATAGCCAGTGATGAGCGTATCGGCCAGTTGTTCGGGCGAAAGGCTGGCGAGGCGGGGGATAAATGAGTACGGAAGTTCTTCAAAATCAACAATTTTATTGATGATCTCGTAACGACTTTCCTCATTGCGGCAACTCTCAGTCAGGAGATCACCTACTTCCAGCACGTTTTCTTTCCCGATGAAAGCACGGAGCACATTCACAAATATGTCGTGCTCTTCCTGCATGTTCGGCAGGTGTACGATGTCATCAAAGAGCAGTTCTTCGGCGCGTTTGGGGGTGATGCGGGCGATGCCCTCGTCGGGGCGGTGCACGATTACTTTTTTGAGTTTCCCGATTTCGGAGTCTACGTAGATGCGGCTGTTCGCGTCCATATAATTTTTGATGGTGAATGTTGATTGGTTGGGCAAAAACTCGCCTGAGACTACGGCGATTGTAATTGAATCGCCAGCACGCCTTCCCGCCCAGGCTCGCAGGCGCGAAAGTTTCGGCGAGTAAAGCCGCGAAGGTAGCGGGAATTTACGGTCAGGCGAACCCCCTTTGTAGACAGAATATTTTGACGAATAAATATTCCGGAATAAGGACACAGGCTTTACTGCTTCGATTCTGCGCCGTTATTTGAGCGAGATATTCTAAAAATCTCACTACCTTGCCTTCTTTTTTCGGAAGTCGCAGTCTCTAAATATTGAGGAAGGCGGCTTCCGTTTTTTTTGGTGATCGAGGTTCAAAACTTCCCGTCCCGAACACTCGGGATAAACTTTCGGGAAGTTGATCTTGATGAGGAATCCACCTTCACAAAATTTACATCATAATCAAAGCCTGGCAAACCCCCTTAAACAGAATTTAAAAACCGAATCGCGCTTTTTTCGAAAGAAAATTTTTACCTTTGCGGACTCTTTTGAAAACAAAAGTCTCCATTCGTGGTTTTTGTTTCTTTTTTCATTCTCATACCGGCATTGGGCAGCATTGACATCAGGCGTTAGGTTTCTGTGGCAGGGAGTAATCTTGAGGTGTGCAGGTTTTGTTGGTTTCCAGGATATTGGTTTGGAAACATACAGCAGACGACGCGCATGAACTACGTGAACAGCAGCGCGCAAGTCAAACAGTCCCTTCGCCCCTAACGTATTTTTTCAATGTCTGCATTCAAGACGCTCGGCATCGCCGACGACCTCTTGCAGGGTATCACAGCCATGGGCTTTGAAACCCCTACCCCTGTTCAAGAAATGGTCATCCCTGTCGCCCTCGAAGGGGACAACGACATCATTGCCCTCGCCCAAACCGGCACCGGCAAAACCGCCGCTTTCGGCCTCCCACTCCTCCAACGCATTGACCCAAAGGAGCGCACCATCCAGGCGCTCATCATGTGCCCAACCCGCGAACTCTGTGTTCAGGTGGCCGGTGATCTGGTCAACTATTCCGAGCATGCCCACCAATACAAGGTCGTGGCCGTATATGGTGGCGCAGGCATTGAAGGTCAAATCCGCCAGATTAAGGCCGGAGCACAAATCGTGGTGGCCACCCCGGGCCGCCTCATGGACCTCATCACCCGCAGGGCCATCAAACTGGAAAGCGTTCGCCGCGTGGTACTCGACGAGGCCGACGAAATGCTCAACATGGGTTTCAAAGAGGCCATCGACTTCATCCTGTCCGAAGTAGTGGATCGAAAATCCATCTGGCTCTTTTCGGCCACCATGCCCAGAGAGGTGCGCACGATTGCCAACACCTACATGAAAAACCCGCGCGAACTTTCCGTGATGGGCAGCTCCCAGACCAACGAAAACATTGAGCACGTGTACTATGTGTGCCGCGCCGATGATCGTTACAACGCCCTCAAACGGGTGGTTGACGCACTCCCGGGCATCTATGCACTGATCTTTTGCCGCACCCGTATCGAGACCAAAGAAGTGGCTGAGCAAATGGTGCGCGATGGTTACAACTCCGATGCACTGCACGGTGATTTGGCACAAGCCGACCGCGACCGTGTAATGCAACGATTCCGCGAAGGAAACCTTCAACTCCTTATTGCTACCGACGTGGCAGCGCGTGGTTTGGATGTGAGCAATATCAGCCACGTGATCAACTACGGTTTGCCCGATGAGATCGAGGTTTACACCCACCGTTCCGGCCGTACGGGTCGCGCCGGCAAAACGGGGGTAAGTATCACCATCGTTACCCCAAAATACGAGGAGAGAATCCGCCAGATAGAACGGAAAACGAAAGCGCCCATTGTTAAAAAGACCCTCCCGACCGGGATGGAAGTCTGCGAAGCGCAATTGTTCAATATCATAAAAGGCATTCATGAACAGGAGGTGCACCACGCTGATATTGAGCCTTATATGGAGCGTATTCAGGAAGAATTAAAGGATCTGAGCAAAGAAGAACTCATCAAGCGCTTTGCCAGCGTGGAGTTCAACCGATTCCTGTCCTATTACCGCAATGCACCAGACATCAATATTTACCCCCGTGGAGACAAACGCGGTGCACGGCCTATGGCGACTCCGAGTACCGGTGCAGCCGAAGGTACGGTACGATTGTTCGTCAGTGTTGGCGAAATGGATGGTGTGAACAAAAAGGATTTCCTCATTTTGCTCGACCGCTCCTTTGGCGTACCGAGCCGCGCCATTGGTCAGATCGACGTGAGCCGCACGCACCTGCACTTTGATCTCGATGCCGCTTATGTGAACGTGGTTCGTCAGGGTTTACCTGAATTCACCATTAATGGTCGCCCGATCCGTGTGGACGACGCTTCTGAGCGCGAAAGAGGGCCAGCCAGGAGAGAAGACAAGGTGTTTGAGAAGTGGGACCGAAAGCCTAAGAAGGGCGGGAAGAAGGGGAAGTGGTAGAAGTTGGCAGTTGGCAGTTGGCAGTCGTTCTAGGCCTGTGATTAGTACTATAAAATAACAGTGGGCATTTCGTTATAATACGGGATGCCCGCTTTGCTTTTTGCTATACATGCAAAGTTCCCTTACTTTTGCAAAAAAAGTCCACCATGACACCCACTCTTCAAGAAGCGGGCGCTTTGTTGCCAAAAATGTCTGCACAGGATAAGGCCCAATTGTTGCAATGGGTAATCAGTGATTTGACGAATGTATTCCCCGGCATTGAAAAAACACCCGGCGTGTGTGGCGGAGATGCCTGCATTGCTAAAACCAGAATTCCCGTCTGGTCGCTGGTCAATTCTCGTCGCTTGGGTATGGATGACGCCGAGATCTTGTACAATTTCCCGACGCTGAATCATGAAGACCTGAAAAATGCCTGGAATTATTACCGGGCCAATAAGGAGGAGATTGATGAGCAAATTGTTGAAAATCAAGAAGTTTAAGCATGGCCAGAATTTATGCCAATGAAAACTTCTACTACGCTGTCGTTGAAATACTCCAACAACTTGGCCATGATGTATTGACCACAAAAGCAGCAGGAAATGCCAATAAGGCAATTCCAGACGAGGAAGTACTCAATTTCGCCGAGTCAAAGGCTGAAATTTACATAAACACTTTGGATGTGGATGGGAAAGAACTCGAGACGCTTGGATTTTTTAAAATTCCACTTAAATCGGGACGCTACTATTTAACTTATGGCTTCAACCAACCGCCAGACGATTCTCTAACAGGGTGTTTTTATGCAAATGGTTACGAAGACCAATTGTATGACAGCTACTTGCTGTCACCGGAAGACTCAACGAGTTACCTTGAAATTACGGAATACGACAACAAAAAGCAGGAGATAAAAGGCAAGTTTAACCTGATAGTATGGCCTGATATTAAAGGAAGCTGGAATGCACCAGACAGCATTGTTTTCTCCGGTGGAGAATTTCATACAAAAATCGACGACTGAAAGTTTAGAAATTAGAAATTCACTCATATTGCCCTACACAGACAATTTGCTTGGGTAGGGCTTTTATATTAATGTTGTATTTAGCTGCCAATTAGATAATTCGTCCATGGAAATCACGCGAGTTTTCTATCCCACCAATCGCGCCGAATGGCGTACCTGGCTTGAACGCAGCCAGTGTGGGAATAAATTTCCCCTAGTTTTGTGAAAGAAAAAATTAAACCGGAAAACCGCAAAACAGGAGAACCGCAAAATTTAAAACTGGTAGGAGTTTGAACTCGAAAAATGGAAGTTTTTAGATTTTTTCGGATTATGTTGCTCGATTTTAAATTTTGCGGTTCTCCGGTTTTGCGGTTTTCCTGTTTATCCAATTTTCAAAAAAAACTGCACTTAATCCACCGGTTTCACCCGTCCGGCAAGCCAAACGCTTACCAAAATAAGCGCAATAGAAAAGTAGCCGACCCAGTCGTAATTTTCAATGCGTCCCTCCGGGCTTTTGTAGACCATTGCGCCACCGATCATGGCCGATAGCCCCGTGGCAAGCTGTTGCATAGAGGAGTTGATGCTCATGAACCCACCGCGTTGTTGTGGATGCACCACGCTCGAAATGAGTGCCTGTGTAGGAATCATTCGTCCATTCACAACAATAAAAAACAGCCCGGAGATGGTCAGCACGCCCCACAAGGGCATGGGCCAAAGGTTGGTGATGAGCCATACCGGAATCAGGGAAAGCAATGCGAAAACTACAAAAACCGGGTATTTTCCTCGCTTGTCGGCCATACGGCCCACCAAAGGCGCGCTGAAGATCGTAAGCAGTCCACCTACGAAATAGATCAGAAAAATATCATCCTGGTGATACCCTACATTTCCCACCAGTGAAGGCGCGATGAACGGTATGATGGCAAAATGCCCCAGCATCAGCACAATCGAAAGCGAGAGTGCGCGCATCTGGTTGGGGGTCTGAAAAATATCGGTGAGTACCTGAAAGGGTTTGTGATCGGGCCGTTTTTCCCGAATGTGCTTATTGATGGGCGGCACTGCGAGCGCAACCAAAACAAGCACTCCGATCCCCAAAAAGCCAATGGCCAAAAACGGTACATGCCAGCTGAATTTAGCCGCCAACCATAGCCCGGTGGGCACACCTGCCACTGATGCAGCGGAAAATGCGGTCATCAAAACCCCCATCGCGGTGGCGCGGCGTTCGTATTCAAAAGTGTCGGCTACAATGGCCAGTACCTGTGCACCAATCATACCGCCAAACAAACCAGCGAGCACCCGCGCAGCCACCAGCATCTCGTAATTCGGTGCAAATGCACAGGAGAATGTGCCAAACAAAAAGCCCACATAGGCAAATAACAACACCTTCTTGCGGTCAAACCGATCCACAAAAAAAGCAGAAATAAAACTGGAAATGCCGGCAGTAATGGCATAGGCCGAAACGGCGAGACTAAATTGTTGTGGATTGATCTTTAGTAGATCCATCAACTGCGGCCCCAAAGGCATCATGATCATAAAGTCCATGATATGGGTGAAGTTGACGGCAGCAAGGGCGAGGAGCAGCAGGCGTTCTTTTGAATTCATAGAGGGATTAAACACAGCGGGTGGCCAAGGGGTTTAGATTATTTAAAAAAACCGCAAAACAGGAGAACCGGAGAACCGCAAAATTTAAAACCGTACACTTGATTCGGAAAGGGGTAAAATTCACCCCTTTTTCGAGATCAGATTCCTCGCAGTTTTAAATTTTGCGGTTCTCCGGCTTTCCTGTTTTGCGGTTTAATTTTCTTGTTCTTCGGTTTTTCAGTTTTATGGCTTAATTCATTTGATCACAAAGTCACCATGCGTAAGCCGCGCCTTTACCAGCCCTTTTGCGCTTTCATTGCCCAAATAACCTTGCAAAGTCTCGCGTTCTCCGGAATCACTGCGGTTTTTAACCGTCGCGGCATTGGGGACATGGGCATCGGCAAAGTTGAGCTCTGCATCGAAGCGATAAACTGCACCGCGTTCCACGGCCACAGTTACGCCGGTGTATTTGCCTACCACATTTACGTTGGAGAAATTGCGGCTCAGCGCATTGATGCCAAGTGTTCCATAGCAAATATCAGCATCCATGCCTTCACGCACATTGGCGAAATCCATATCGGAGAATTGCGCGGTAATGAACGCTGTGCGGATACTGTTGCTGCGAAGGTTGGCGTATTTGGTTTGCAGACGCAATTCCTCAATATTTCCCAGGTTGAAATCGTCGTACTTTGAGGTAATACGCAGATTATTGGCCTTCTCCACATTGGTTTCTGAATAGCGCGTATCCAGTTGAATGTCATTGGCTTCGGCCACATTCAATTTGCTGTAGCTGGCTTGACCAAAGAGATTTTTTACGCTGGCAATCCATGCATTGCCGTAGCTGAGGTTCAGGTCGGCATCGTTACTGAGGGCTTCCGTACGGAGGTCGCCATATTTGATCTCTGCAATAAGTTTGCCTTTCAATGCTGCTACCCAGGAATTGCCATATTTGTTTTTCAGATCCAATTGGTTGGTGACGGGCATCCAGACTTCATAATTGATCTTGAAGTCGTCGGCACAAGCTTGAGCGGGCCACCAGATTCCACTGCCCGTTCCTTCGGCCACCATGGTTTCGGCCTTTACATAACCCCAGGCATTGGTAAAATTCACGTTGAGCCTTTTAAATGTTTCGTCAGCTTCACGCTGGCTCTTGGCATTCACCACAATGGTCACATCAATTTTAACCGAGTTGTTTTGCCAGGTTTTCACTTTTACAGCACCGTATTTGTTGTACAGCGCTGTTGTGCCGTCGGCCGCAGTGCCGAATTCGCGATTAATATTTTTCGTGAACTCTTGCATCGGACCGTTCGCGAACACGGCGATGGTTTGTGCCAGAAAAAGACACAGAAGCATGGCCGCTCTCAGGCTGGCCATGACTGCAGGTTTACATGTTTTTGATTCCATTGCTTTGTTTACTGTTGTCGCCACCGTTGTTTGATTCCTCCAAGCGGTCTAAAACCCGTTTGAGAATGGCCGTTTTGGCCTTATAATTTTCGATCATGGCACACACTACTTGCTCGCGGTTGCCGGGCGGAACATCTGCCAGTTCGCGGCGCAGCTGTTCCATGATCTCATCCAATTGTTCCAGATCCTGTCCTACTTCTGCGGCCTGGCTGCCGGTGAAGGTCGCCAGTTTTTCCCGCTTCACTGAAATATCGCGTTGGTAATATTGCTCCAATTCCTTGTATTCCCCCGACACCTCACTCATCGCCATGGCGGATGCAGCATTGCCCTGGCGTTCGTACCAGATGCCTCCGCCAATACCCGCCACCAAAAGTGCCAGAGAGGCTGCAATGCGCATGATGGAGCCTTGCCAGCCTATATGTACCTTGATCGCCTTAGGTTTAGGAAGGCTTCCGGTAATGTTTTCCCAGGCCTGTCCACTGGGCAATTCGGCATCAAAAGCTTCGCGGTTTTGTTTTATAAAAGACTCAAGGTCAGTATGTTGGATCAGTCGGTCTAAATCTTTTTCAATGCCTGCCCACACCAGATCGGAAGGCAGCGCGGTATCCAACAGCACCCGGTCGCACATCAATTGGCGTTCCAGCGCATCTGAATCCGGCAATCGTTCCAGCATACGCTCCAGGCCCGGCCAGCCATGGGTGCCCGGCATCGCCGCGTCGAATGCGTCGCGATGTTGTTGGATGAATATGTTGATGGTATTTTTCATTTTTTGTAATCTGTTGTTTTGGGGATTTGGTTATTTG
>JAUSMG010000462.1 GCA_030645295.1 Saprospiraceae bacterium
TGAATGGTTTCGTCGGTTGTGGTGAAGCGATTGTAGTAAAAACATTGGACCCCCCACAACAGGTTGAATGCGCCAAGTTTAATGTGTTGATCGCTAAAAATAAAAATTTGCGATTTGGGACGGAAACTGCTGATTTTGAAGGCGGTATAACCAGAAGCAGTATGGCCGACGATACCCTTTGCGCCGATTTCCTCCGCCACATTGCAGGCACTGAAACAAATCACATCAGAGTGATAGAGCATGAACTGTGGCGCTGGAACAGGTCGCCGGGTGTTGATTTGCGGCCAATATTGTTTTTCTGCCTCGCCGATAATTTTTGTCATGTATTCAATGACCAGCTTTGGATATTTGCCCACGGAGGTCTCGCCACTGAGCATCACCGCATCGGCGCCATCCAGCACGGCATTGGCCACGTCAGTTACCTCTGCCCGGGTAGGGGATGGGTTATTGATCATACTGTCCATCATTTGCGTCGCTACTATAACGGGCCTGGCGTATTGCATACACATGTGAATGATGTCCTTTTGGGTCATTGGCAATTTCTCTATCGGCATTTCGACCCCCAGATCACCCCGGGCCACCATGATCCCGTTGCAAGCGCGGATGATCTCCCGCAGATTTTTGATCGCTTCCGGCTTCTCAATTTTTGCCATGACCTTGGCCTGGTGCTTGGTTCTTTCAAGCGCCTCTTTCACCGGATCAAGGTCAGAAGCACGGCGCACGAAGGAAAGTGCGATCCAGTTGACATCCTGGGTAAGGATAAATTCCAGGTCTTCCTTGTCCTTTTCGGTGAGCGCCGGAAGTTTTACATTGGTATCCGGAAGGTTCACCCCTTTATTGCTGCTGAGTACCCCGGCATGTAACGTTTTGAGCCGGACAATGTCTTTTTTGTTGGTTTCGGCCACTTCAAAGATCAATTTTCCATCGTCCATCAGAATCCGTTCACCCACCTCACAGTCTTCGGCAAACTGATCGTAAGACATATATATGTTGTCTTTCGTGCCTTCTGCATTCTCATCGTTGGTGATGGTGATGATATCGCCTTCAGCAAGATGGAGGGCATTATCTTTTATTCTACCGACCCTCAGTTTAGGACCCTGCAAATCCGCCAGGATACCAATATGGAGTTTATGTTGTGCATTAATGGCCTGAATACGCTCAATTACCTGCAAATGATCTTCATGAGAGCCGTGACTAAAATTGAGCCGAAAAACATCCACTCCTGCCTGAATGAGTTCAAGAAGCTTCTCTGGGGAGCTACAGGCAGGCCCTACCGTGGCAACGATCTTAGTAAACTGAGCGCCATCTTTACGCAACGGGGACTTGTTTTTTTCAAGCAATGCTGCCGCTTCCGAAAGTGTCATTCTTTTTTTGAATTTTAAGTGTAAAATCTACAATAAGCTAATCGCCGCAAAATTAGCAATAGCCAGCCAGTTTTCAAACCCATTTATTGGCTGTTTAATGTCATCTTGATTCAAAGGGTGGATAAATAATCTCCTAAAAGCGCAGTTTTTTTGGCTATAGAATGAGGCTAAGTGTTTGATTTACAAAAAGGGTAGGCCTTGATTGGTTCACGCCCTTCAAAAAAATAAGGTAGAAATGTTTGATAAACCTGCCAGTTCCTGTTTCTTTGCACCCTGAAAAATTGACTTTTTTTCACCAACAAGTTTTGAAAAACATGGCAAACGTAGCCGACCGCGTAAAAAAAATTATCATTGACAAATTGGGTGTTGATGAATCGGAAGTGACCCTTGAGGCAAGCTTCATCAATGATCTCGGAGCCGACTCGCTCGATACCGTTGAACTCATCATGGAATTTGAAAAAGAATTCGATGTGTCGATTCCCGACGAGCAAGCTGAAAAAATCCAAACTGTAGGGGATGCAATCACCTATCTGGATCAAAACGTCAATGCTTAATTTTTAAAGGGTTGGCTTGAATGAAGCCCGCTCCTTTTTGCAAAAAGCGGTTCAAGGCAGTGATGCTTTGAACCGCTTTTGTATGCAAAAAACATCTTCAAGCATACTCCACTGGCTCCAGAGCTTTCACAGCACCTGCCAAAAAGGCCGGAATCAAGGTCTCAAAGGTACGCTGGATTTTCTGTGGGTTTGCCAGATCCAGAATCATCCGATCATAACGCGACGCTCCATGCTCTTCAACGATGGATTTTTTGCGTTCTTCTTCCATGAAGTAGGCTAACAGGCCTCCAGGGTCCGCTTCCGGATGAAACTGTGTGCCAATCATTTCCGGGCTAAACCGAACGGCCATAATTGCCCGTTCGTAGTGTACGTGCGGACGAAGTTTTTCGAGGCATAAAATCTCAGCTCCCATGTCTTTGAGGCGTTTGTGTTGTGGGTTCACCACCTGGTAGCGTCGAAAATCGGCGATATAAAACGGATCAGGAAGGCCCTCAAAAAATGGCTCCTCTTTACCGGCGTGTGTTTTGTAAACAGGATAGGTTCCAAATGACATTTTGTAACGCTGGGAAACTTCTCCCAAATTAAAGTGATGGCAAGCCATTTGAAAAGAATGGCAGATAAAAAAACAGTGCTTTTTCTCTTCTGATGACTTTTGGTTGTATTTCCAGAGGTTTTCAATGAGCTTAAAAAATGGGGCTTGCCAATTGCCGCCGCTTTCGAGGGGATCGCCGGGACCACCAGAAAAAAGGTAGATATTGTAAGATAGATCAGGAATTTCACACTTGGAGCGTACATCGAAGTGGTCGAATTCCAGCACCGAAGCATATCGCCCCAAAATGCTTTTCAGCATCGGGATGCCACGGTTCTGTTCGCCGTTGTACATATCCAAAAGAGCAGCACGGAGCATTTTACAGATAATAAATAGTGAACAATATGGGTCGTGTCTTTGTCTTTTGGAAATCTTTGCGGACAACACCCACCCATATATCGCATTAAAAAAACTCAAAAATATGTCACTCGTACAAGAATTCAACGACTATCGCTCACGCATGAACGAGCGTATTTTGGCACAAGACAATAAGGTGATCAAACGTTTTTGGAGCCTCGACAACCAGACCTATCAGGAAGGCGCCCTGGACACGCGTACCAAAGAATTGCTTGGTCTGGTGGCCTCCATGGTACTCCGCTGCGACGACTGCATTAAATATCACCTCGGTAAATGCCATGAACTGGGCGTGACTACCGATCAGGTCTTTGAGGTTTTTGCAGTTGCCAATTTGGTTGGTGGTTCTATTTGCATCCCGCATACCCGTCGTGCAGTAGAATATTGGGAGGAACTGCAATAGTAACAAGTTGCAAGTTTTAAAGTTACAAGTGCCGAGGGTGCCCCTTCCAACTTTTAACTTAAAACTTGTAACTCCTAACTTGTAACCTGTTTCTATTCAACAACGATCACCTTTTTCAAAAGGCGAAGGCCAATGGAAAGTTCGACTGTTGTGTTGCGAATGCGGCGTTGAGGGATCGTGATATTCTGTCCGGGATTCCATGGATCCGGAACATTGGGAATTGCTATTTGTCTGTATTGGGGTGTCACATCAGGGTTAATGGAGAGCTGAATTTGACCACCAACCAATTCGGAAAAGTCAAATTCTATGCCACCGCCAGCAGAAAAGCCGGCCATCCAACGTTGGACACCACCCATAAGCGGATAGACAAGTCTCCTGTTCGGATCGGATCCAATAAGCTCATCAATATTCGTACTGTAGGTATAATCTCCCCTCAGTCCACCAAAGTAAAAATAACGGGTACGGCCACTGTTGGTCTCTTTAAAGCGTTGTTTTGCGCCAAAAGAAAAAGAAAAATTATTGAACTTAAACCGTTCTGTGAAAGTACCACCAGGCGCACCGGAATTGATGTTAAAGAACCGATATCTTGTAGCGCTGCCTTTTACATGGTACCCAAGCTGCATGTAAAATGAACCCTGATTGTCTTCGTTATTTATGCTTTCCATGCTCACGGCAGCATGATATTGCAATAATGGCTCCCGCCCGGAGGAGTTGTCCCATTTTTGAAGGCCCGCCGTCGGACCAACCTGGAGGACATAAGCCGTGCTTTGTGCGACGATTGGTCCAAAAAACACAAAATTGAATAAAAGTGCAAGTACGATTCGCATTATTATGCTGTTTTTGTGGCGAAAATAACTGTTTGCTTGGATTTGTACCCACATTGCTTTCCAAAGAAGCAATTTCCCCCCATCTTTTTCCCCTATTTTTGTCCCCGAAACCACGTCTCACTTCTCCAAAATACCCGGAATATGATAAGAACCACCGCTTCACCGACCGTCGTTAAATTTGACGATTTCCCTTACTCACGCCCGGATATGGCGGAAGTGTCTCTAGCGTTTGAAAAACATCTTTCCAGATTTGCAAACGCAGCAGATGCAGAGCGTCAACAAGAAGCGCTGACTGATATTTTAGCCGTGCGTGAAGAGTTTG
>JAUSMG010000469.1 GCA_030645295.1 Saprospiraceae bacterium
TTCTTCGCTTCGCTCAGAATGACACCATGGCCTGGTTTGCCTACCTTAATAAAAAGAAAGGAGTTGTTTCGTTGATTGGATAACCCCATTTGTTCCACGTGGAACATTTTAGGTTACGCATAATCACATATATTAGTGCTCATAAATAGAAAAAATACCAAAGCTTCATGTCCGTGTTGTTCCATATTGTAGTGTTCCACGTGGAACACTACAACCCCCATATGCTATTCATCAGACCTTCAAACCACTTGAAAGAATTTTGGATTTTGATTTACTTACCTTTGTCTGCACTTTAGAACAGAGAAAATGCAGACCATCCAAAATTTTATCAATGGAGAATTTGTACCGCCAATAGCGGGACAATACATTGACAATTTCAATCCAGCCACAGGAACACGGTCGGGTAAAATACCAGATTCAGATATCGATGATATCGAAATGGCCGTCCGTGCAGCCACATCGGCATTCCCCGCCTGGGCGAATATGTCGCTTGATCTTCGGCATGATATACTCCGCGCTGTGGCTGATGGGATACTTCAAAATCTTGACGAACTCGCAGCTGCTGAAAGCGCTGATTCAGGCAAGACCGTGACCACCGCCCGCACCGTGGACATTCCGCGTGCTGCACAAAATTTTAAGTTTTTTGCCACTGCACTCCTGCACTTTGCTTCGGAAAGCCATCATGCACCGGGGTCTCTGAGTTACACCCTGCGCCAGCCTCTGGGTGTGGTCGGCTGTATATCTCCCTGGAATTTGCCTTTATATCTTTTTACCTGGAAAATTGCACCTGCGTTGGCGGCAGGAAACTGTGTCGTGGGCAAGCCTTCAGAGGTGACTCCACTCACGGCATATCTCCTGGGCGACATTTGTAATACGGCGGGTCTTCCACCCGGAGTCCTGAACATCGTGCATGGCTTGGGACCCAAAACTGGGGAGGCCATCGTTCGCCACCCGAAAATAAAAGCCATTTCATTCACGGGCAGCACACGGGCAGGATCGGAAATTGCCCGCATTGCCGCACCTGTGTTTAAGAAATTGAGTCTGGAATTGGGCGGTAAAAATCCAAATCTCATCTTCGCCGATTGTGATTATGAGAAAATGCTGGAGACTACCGTC
Source organism: Saprospiraceae bacterium (assembly GCA_030645295.1). Lineage (GTDB taxonomy): Bacteria > Bacteroidota > Bacteroidia > Chitinophagales > Saprospiraceae > M3007. The sequence continues at coordinate 1,117 of JAUSMG010000469.1, forward strand.
CGTTCCTCCTTCAACAATCAAGGCCAGATCTGCCTGTGCGGTTCGAGGATCTATGTGGAAAAAAGCATTTACCCTCGCTTCAAAAAAGACTTTCTGGAGCGGGTAAAAAACATAAAGATCGGCGACCCCGGTGATCCCGCCAACCATCTTGGCGCCGTAGTCTCAAAGATGCATTTTGAAAAAGTGCTGGGTTGTATTGACCTGGCCAAAGCGGAAGGGGGGCAAATACTTACCGGTGGAGCTGCATTAAAAATGCCCGCGCCTTTTGATAAAGGATGGTACATCGCTCCAACCGTGATCGAAGGTTTGTCCGCAGAATGCCGCACCAACCAGGAAGAAATCTTTGGACCCGTGGTTACAATCCAAGCCTTCGACAATGACCAGGAAGCCCTTGAATTGGCGAACTCCACCCCATATGGACTCAGCGCAACCGTGTGGACCAATAATCTACAACGGTCCCATTACCTGGCGGCAAATCTGCAAGCGGGTATAGTATGGGTGAACACCTGGATGCTGCGCGATCTGCGCACCCCGTTTGGTGGGGTAAAAAATTCGGGCGTAGGCCGGGAAGGGGGGTGGGAAGCGTTGCGGTTTTTTACGGAGGCGAAGAATGTGACTTTTGGATAACTGACATTTTGTCTCTGGCACAATTATCGCCAGACAGTAATTGAAAGTTGCCTGCGCCCGCCGTTTTTTTACTCAACTCTATTCATCATGTTTGATTTCCTTGCATCAGAAGAAGTACCCGGTGTGTCCTCTTCTTCCCCACGAACGGCTGCCGATCTGGATGGCGCGTTGCTCGATACTTATTCAAAAACAGTATCGGGTGTAGCCCGGCAAGTCAGTGGCGCCGTGGTTCATTTGAAAGTTCAAAAAAAAGATAACCCACAAAACAGGTCCAGACAAAATCCTGGAGGAAACGGCCAAAATGTCGGATCCGGCAGCGGTTTTGTCATCAGCACCGATGGCTTTGTAGTGACCAATAGCCATGTGGTCAATGGCGCAACCCACATCGAAGCAAGCCTTCCCGATGGCCGAAGTTTCCATGCCCGCACCGTCGGCGACGATCCTTCCACAGATATTGCTGTAGTAAAAATCGATGCCGACAATTTAACGCCCACCCGTTTTGGCGACAGCAACCAACTTCAGGTCGGCCAAATTGCCATCGCCATTGGCAACCCCTTTGGCTTCCAATATTCCGTAACTGCCGGGGTGGTGAGCGCACTTGGCCGTACCCTCCGCACCCAAACAGGTCGCTTAATTGATGATGTAATTCAAACCGACGCAGCGCTCAATCCGGGCAATTCAGGCGGACCTTTGGTGGATTCATTTGGTCGGGTCATCGGCGTGAACACCGCCGTGATCTTACCCGGACAAGGCTTGTGTTTCGCAGTGGCTTCCAATCTGGCAAAACTGGTGGTGGGTAAATTGATCCTCGAAGGGCGCGTTCGCCGGGGCATGCTGGGCATCGGTGCGCAAGCAGTTCCATTGCCTTCCAAATGGCTCAATGCATTGGAGATCAATACAAAAGGTGGCATTCAGGTTCAGAGTGTAGAGCCGGGTGGTTCCGCCGACCAAGCCGGCCTGCGTGCTGGCGATATCATCGTTCAGTTCGAGGGCAAACCCGTGGATTCGATTGATACCTTGCACAAAGTGCTCGATGAAGCGTCTATTGGCAGGAACATTAGTCTTTGGGTTTTGCGCGATGGAAACCTGAAAAGTATGACGGCGATTCCTGCGGAGATGCGGTAATGTTTTAGTTGATGGAGTTTTATCAACCCTATGAGATTGAATACTTTTGAGGCAGTTTCACATTCATCACTTTTCTGAAAATGCCGACAAAACTCGACCGCCGCTCCTTTATCCAAAACACCGCATTGGCCAGCGCCGCTCTTATCTTGCCCAACATCACTGCGGCAGATCCACTTCCTCAAAGTCTCCCTTCCAATCCTTCATCTTTTAAAAGTAAACTCCGCATCGGATTTATCGGGGTAGGCTTGCGTGGTCAAAACCATGTGGAGGCTGCCCTCCTGCGCGACGATTGTGAGATCGCGGCCATTGCAGATCCAGATCCAGGCATGGTGGCGGATTGCCTCAAAATGATAGACGCAAAAGGACGGAAAAAACCCGAGTTGTACGACAAAGGAGACTACGATTACCTCCGACTTTTGAAGGACAAAAGCATTGACGCTGTGGTGATTGCGACTCCCTGGGAGTGGCATACCCAGCAATGTGTGGCGGCCATGCAAGCCGGTAAATATGTCGGCACAGAAGTTTGTGGCGGCTTCTCCCTCGACGAGTGTTGGCAGTTGGTAAACACGCATGAATCGACCGGATCACAATTGATGTTTATGGAGAATGTGTGTTACCGCCGTGATGTTATGGCCGTGATGCAAATGGTACGCGAAGGGTTGTTCGGCGAACTCATTCACCTGGAAGGAGGGTACGAACATGACCTTCGCGGAGTAAAATTCAATGACGGTAAAACGCCCTACGACTCGGGTGTAGAGTATGGCGAAAATGGTTACTCCGAGGCAAAATGGCGGACCAAACATTCCGTACACCGCAACGGCGATCTCTATCCTACCCATGGCATTGGTCCCGTAGCCATGATGACCAACATCAACCGTGGCAACCGGTTTTTATATCTGACTTCCATTTCCAGTAAGTCCCGTGGACTACACGATTATGTGCTGAACCACCCAAAAGGCGGACCCAATCACTCCAGTGCAAAAGTGAATTTCAATCTTGGCGATAAGGTGACAACCATGCTCAAAACCTCCAACGCTGAAACCATTATGCTCTCGCACGACACCAATTTAGCCCGCCCCTATTCGCTTGGTTTCCGGGTACAAGGCACGCGCGGCATTTGGATGGATCTGAACAAAAGTCTGATGCTGGCCGGCGCAACCGATGCCCATAAGTGGAGCGAGGCCAAAACCTGGCTTGCCAAATACGACCACCCGCTCTGGAAAAAATACGGCTCCGATGCAAAGGCTGCCGGCCATGGCGGGATGGACTTTTTTGTGTTCCATCATTTTGTGGAATCCGCCAAGCGCAACCAAGTCCCGCAGATGGATGTATATGATGCGGCCACCTGGCTTGCCATCACACCGCTTTCGGAAGCGAGCATAGCGACCGGTAGTACCCCACAGGCTTTCCCGGATTTTACCCGCGGACGCTGGACGGAAAGGAAGCCTGATTTTGCTTTTGGCGATGAATTTTAGAGTTTGCCTGATCCAGCCGTAATTGTTTTATTAATTACCATACAAGCATCCTATTCCCTTAAATTTTACCAAATAATCCATCGTTACAAAAACATAACTTGCTCTATATCAAACCATTTTGTCTATAAACGGTTTGTTTCAACAGTTATCAACAGCCCTATTTTTCAATCCATCTACATCATTGATTTTCAATGGATTTTAAAAAAGTAGAATATTAGAATGGAGTGTGGATAACCCTGGATTCATGAACAAATTTTCACAACAGTACACCCGGGTTGGGGTGGAAATCCAGTATCAACAAGCAGGCCTGTGTAAAAGCCCGCACTCGCAAACGTGGTTTAACAACATGCCTTTCTCGTAAAAATCAAACACCCTGCTTCCCAACGTATGAAGGTTTTAGTGTTGAAAAATGGACAAGTGCTTGATACTAAAAAGGATACTTTGTGGGCAATCTGTTGGCAAGGCTGGTAACTTCTATGGATACCCGTTTTTACGTTTTTAGTTATGACGTTATCCACAAACTAACAGCCCTTATGATGCCCGTAGGGGGGATTTTTTAAACCATCTAAATTTCATAGAAAGGAGTCAAAGATGGAAAACTCAAAGACGAAAGGGCTCTACTTTTGTTTTAAGTTTTAATTTTAAGGACAATTTTATTTCACACGACGCCACAACGGGGTGCCACGAATAAAAACCGTTGTGGCGTTGTGTGAAACTTCTTGACTTGCAGGTTTTCCCAATAGGTTTTTCGACTTATAGCAAACTATTTTCAAAATGCGTTTTACCGACGATTTCAACATTTCCCGCGCGGTCAAAATCTGGCTCATCACCGGGCTGGTCATGATCTTTTTTCAAATCATCATTGGCGGTGTCACACGCCTGACGGGGAGTGGGTTGAGCATTACCCGCTGGGAAATTGTGACTGGAAGCATTCCGCCACTCAACGAAGCCGACTGGGAGGCGGAGTTTGAATTGTACAAGCAAACCCCTCAGTATCAAAAGATAAACCAGGGAATGTCGGTCGGTGATTTCAAATTCATATACTTCTGGGAATACTTTCACCGCTTGTGGGCACGGCTGATGTTTGTTGTTTTTGTCATCCCGTTTGCCTGGTTTTTGTGGCGGGGAATGATGTCGAGGCGCCTCTTGCCCAGGATGTTGATGGTAGTGGCTTTGGCCGGCCTGGAAGGATTTTTCGGTTGGGCGATGGTGGCCAGTGGACTGATCAAAAGACCCTGGGTGAATGCCTACAACCTGACCCTGCACCTCTGCATGGCTCTGGTGATTTTTACCTACTTGTTGTGGACCTGGTTTTTGGCGGCTTCGCCCAAATTGCCCGATTTCTCGAGTGCCCGATTTCGGCGTTTTGCATGGATCCTATTTGGGGTGGCATTTTTCCAGATCGCACTGGGGGCCATCATGTCGGGCTCTAAAGCAGGACTATTTTTCCCGACCTGGCCCGATATGAACGGAGAATATTTCCCTAGCATTTTACTCGATGGCGGTCACTGGACCGCGGATAGTTTTATTCACTATGATACCAATCCATTTATGCCGGCGCTGATCCAGTTTTTACACCGCAACACGGCTTACCTACTAACACTCATGGTGTTGTACTTTGTGTGGAAAATTTTCAAAGAAAATATTTCCCCAATTTTAAGGAGCAGCGGCTGGTGGCTTTTGGCTGCGGTGGGGGTACAGGTGTTGTTGGGTATATTCACGGTGATCAATTCCAAAGCCAGTATTCCGGTTGATCTTGGCGTGGCCCACCAGGCCGGCGCTGTGGTGTTGTTGAGCGTGGTGCTTTGGATATGTTACCAGTTGCGGAACAAGCAATGATATTGGGATATTAAGATAGTTGGATATTGGGATACGTTTACGTGTGCATGGTCTTAGTTTGCCGCTTTTTTCTAATTTTGCCCATAACCCTAAAAACCTATTACCGAATCAATTAGAAACATCCCGCGCATGAATTATCAGATAAAAGAAGAAGAAGGTTTTAAATACATCGAAACCGGCGGAGAAGGCACACCACTCATGTTGCTACACGGCCTTTTTGGCGCGCTCAGTAATTTTGAGGACCTGGTCAATCACTTTTCACACAAGCACAATGTGGTGATCCCACTTTTGCCCATTTATGAAATGCCCATATTTCAGGTTTCGGTGTCGGGATTGGTTGAGTTTGTGGATAAGTTTGTGGAATACAAAGGATACGACAAAGTACATGTTCTGGGAAATTCCCTGGGCGGCCACGTGGGACTGCTGTATGTCATTGCGCATCCTGAACGCATTGCGTCCGTAACGCTTACCGGTAGCTCGGGACTCTATGAAAGTGCATTCGGCACGGCTTTCCCTAAGCGGGGCGACTACGAATACATCAAAGCCAAGACGGCGGCTACTTTTTACGATCCCGCTACGGCGAGCAAAGAACTGGTGGACGAGGTGTTTGGCATCGTGAACGACCGCGGCAAAGCCATCCGGGTGGTGGCCACCGCCAAATCCGCCGTGCGGCACAACCTCGGCGACAAACTCCATAAGATCAAAGCGCCAACGCTGCTCATCTGGGGAATGCAGGATATTGTGACCCCGCCTTTTGTGGGAGAAAAATTTAAAGAGCTTATAGAAAACTCCCGCTTGTTTATGATCGAAAAATGCGGCCACGCGCCCATGATGGAAAAGCCGGCGGAGTTTAATAAGTTGTTGGAGGATTTTTTGGATGAGGTGGAGGGGAATGGGTAGGCTACCTACCGCAAACGATCACTAAGAAAAAGCATCCTGGTTTCACCCAGTCGTCCGTTGTGGGTAAGCAATAGTTACCGTCAACCCTATGACGACAGTTCTAACATAAAACTGACTAAATGAACGACAGAATAATTTCGGCAAAGCCGTTTAGCTATCCTTCGCAAAAAAAAAGATGTGCAACCCTACCCGCAAACCAACCCAGTTCCACCACATTTGCTTTTGCCCCAATTCTCCTGTGCTATCTTTGACAGTTTAGTGGTAATTTTTGAATTTTTACCCCGACT
>JAUSMG010000413.1 GCA_030645295.1 Saprospiraceae bacterium
TTTTGGCTGATAAATATGGAAAACACCTGTTCATTCTGGCGGAAGTGTCACTCAAAACTTTCCAGCCGAGCATTCTCGAGGATTTAAAGCAAGAAAACGCGCTGAGTACCGAGTACACCAAAATTAAAGCCCGCGCCAAAGTTGAATTTGAGGGAAAATCGTACAACCTCAGCAGTCTTCTTCCCATAGAACTATCGGACGACCGCAACACGCGAAAAAATGCAACTACTGCAAAATGGGGGTTTTACAGCGAAAATGCCGGGGCAATAGAACAGATCTTTGACCAGATGGTCAAGATACGGCACAGCATGGCGCAAAAACTTGGATTTGACACTTTTACCGAGGTTGGTTATGCCCGGATGCACCGTTCCGACTACACCCCGGAAATGGTGGCAAATTTCCGCCGACAAGTTCGGGACCACATCGTACCCATTGCAACTGAACTCTATGAGCGCCAGCGCAAACGTTTGGGGATCAATGCTTTAAAGCATTACGACGAGGACTATAAATTTGCGAGCGGGAACCCCAAACCCATTGGAACCCCCGAACAGATCGTGGCGAATGCTGCAAAAATGTATCACGAGCTGAGCCCGGATACCGATGCGTTTTTTACCCGGATGCAGATGGCAAAACTGATGGACCTGGTCAACCGCGATGGAAAGGCCACCGGAGGGTACTGCACCTATATCAGCAAGTTTGATGCACCGTTTATTTTCTCCAATTTCAACGGCACCAGCGGCGACATTGATGTGCTGACCCATGAAGCCGGCCATGCTTTTCAGGTTTGGAGCAGCCGCGATTTCATGTTCGAAGAATACCATTGGCCTACCGCCGATGCCGCAGAAATTCACTCCATGAGCATGGAGTTTTTTACCTGGCCATGGATGCATCTGTTCTTTGGTGAACAGACGGATAAGTATCATTTTATGCATCTGGCCGGGGCAATACAGTTTTTGCCCTACGGCGTAGCAGTCGATGAATTCCAGCACATTGTGTACGAAAAGCCCGACATGAGCCCGGCCGATCGGAATGCAGTGTGGCGGGAACTCGAAAAAATCTACCTCCCCAACCGCGATTATGATGGCATTGAACACCTCGAGATGGGCCGTTTCTGGCATAAACAAAGCCACATCTTCAATTCTCCATTCTATTACATTGATTATACTTTGGCACAAATATGCGCCTTCCAGTTTTGGGTAAAGGACCGCAGTGACCACGATACCGCCTGGGCCGATTATCTACGCCTTTGTCGTGCCGGAGGAAGTCAGTCATTCCTCAATTTGCTGAAACTCGCAAACCTGAAATCCCCGTTTGATGATGGCTGCGTCCAATCTGTAGTGGGCGAGATCCGGGACTATCTGAATGGTGTGGACGACTCAAAATTTTGATCAAACAAATGATATTCAAACAAATGCGCTACTTAATATTGGTTTTTTCATTCCTGATTGTCACAGCATTCCGCACTGCCGACAGGGTTTCAGTCACCTCCTTTCCGCCAACGCTCAAACTCGCCCTACTCAAATACAGCGGCGGGGGCGATTGGTACAATGATGTGAATTCGCTTAAAAATCTGGCCAAATTCTGCAATGAAAACCTCCGGACCAATTTTGATGCTACGGACTATGCCACGGTGGAACCCGGAAGCGCTGAGATCTTCAATTACCCCATTGTTTATGCCACCGGGCATGGCAATATGCTTTTCAGCGATCTCGAAGCCCGCAACCTGCGCGCTTATCTGGAAGGGGGTGGTTTTCTTATCCTGAACGATGACTTCGGCCTCGACCCCTTTGTGCGCCCGGCCATGAAGAAGGTTTTTCCAGAGCTCGACTTTGTTGAACTACCCTTTAGTCACCCGATCTATCACCAGAAATACAACTTCACCAACGGGGTTCCAAAAATCCACGAACACGACGGCAAACCTGCACAAGGGTTCGGATTACTCTACCAGGGCCGCCTGGTCTGCTTTTACAATTTTGAAACGGATCTGGGTGATGGTTGGGACGACATTCATAACGACCCTAAAGAGTTGAGAACCAAAGCCTTGCAAATGGGCGCAAACATTGTTCAATACGTTTTTGGACAGTAGAATTAATGTGGCAAATGTGGTCAATGTGATTAATGTGGCAAATGTGATTAATGTGGTCAATGTGACAAATGTGATTAATGTGGAAAATGTGGCCAATGTGAAAAATATTGCCCCTGTGAGTTGCACCCACATTGACCACATCAATCACATTGACCACATTAATTAATTACTCCTCGCAGCACGGAATCGGACAAGGCATATCGCAGCAGGTTTGAGCTGCCTTGTTACAATTTTCCGGTGCACAGCAAGCCTGGCTATTGGTGTTTACAAATGCAAAAGCGAGGCCAGCGGAAAGGAGAATGGCGGCAATAATGCCCAAAGATTTATTTTTCATGATGTGAAATTTCAGTTTAAGTTATGGAATGTATGTACTACGGAACGCTGTTCCGTAGCATACCAGAAAACGATTTTGGCAATCGTCATGCAAAGCGATTTGCAGTGCACGAAATGAAACTCAAACTGAAAAAGCGGGTGGCTTCCAAATGGAGTGGTAAACCTGCTGGGGTATAAAACCTTGAGGTTCACCGGGTTTTACACGCTCTTCTTCAGGCAAGGGCGGAGCAATGTGGAGGACAGGGCGCTCCGGAACTACACAAAGGCAGCAACAAGGACCATAAACACAACAAATTGGAAGTGGGCAACCTGATTTATCTCCGCATCTATTTTCATTTTTTGTGCCCGCCTGACCCTGGCAGGAAGCTTGCTCCTTGGTGCAAGTCGGTTCTGTTTTTGCCAGACAACTTTCTTTTACGATGCAGATACCCCCGGAACAGTCGTAAGCCTCGTTGGATTCCCGAGGCGGCGATGTCGCCAGAAGCAAGGTAACTGAAAAAAGAAAGGCAAGCAGACGGTCCATGTGCAATGATTTGCGGATGCAAATGAAAAAAACCGGGCAATTTATTGCACCAGAAACCCTGCATTTTAACATAACCTTACCACGGCGCTTTACCTTTACCCGTGTTTACCCGTAGTAGATTTAGCGAAAGCGGGCTCGCCTTAGTTAGCTCCACTATGCGCTAAGGCAAAATGAAATTTATTTATACACAACCATCATCCTATTGGCCACACTAAAAACTTTTCGTCTGCTTCTACTCGGTTCTGGTGGCCGCGAACATGCTTTTGCATGGAAACTTGCCCAAAGTAAACGCTGCGCTAAACTTTTTATAGCTCCGGGCAATGCCGGCACTTTGGCCCACGGTCAAAATGTTCAGATTAACCCTTTGGATTTTCCCGCCTTAGAAAAATTTGTAATTGATAATCAAATAGATATGGTCATTGTTGGCCCCGAAGAACCGCTTGTACGTGGTATTTGGGACTATTTTCAGGAGCGGGAACATTTAAAAAATATCCCGGTCATTGGTCCGTCTAAGGCCGGTGCGGTGCTGGAAGGCAGTAAGGCCTGGAGCAAAAAATTCATGTTGCGGCACAAAATCCCAACCGCTGGCTATCAGGAATTTACTGCAGAAACGCTCGATGCCGGTTTGGCTTACTTAAAAAACCATGCACTCCCCATTGTTTTGAAAGCCGACGGTTTAGCTGCCGGAAAAGGCGTGGTCATTTGTCAAAGCCATGCTGAGGCAGAGGCGGAAATGCGGGAAATGCTGGGCGGGAAATTTGGTGCATCCAGCGCCCGCGTGGTGGTGGAGGAATTTTTGACGGGTATTGAGTTCAGCGTTTTTGCGCTGACCGATGGAAAAACTTACAAGATACTGCCCGAAGCAAAAGATTACAAGCGCATCGGAGAAGGGGATACGGGGCCAAATACCGGAGGCATGGGCGCCGTTAGCCCGGTGCTTTTTGTTGATTCTGCGATGTGGACAAAAGTAGAGGAGCGCGTTATCCGCCCCACCGTAGAAGGATTGAAAAAAGAAAATATTCCTTACAAAGGCTTCATTTTCTTTGGGTTTATAAGCGTAAACGGCGAACCATTTGTCATCGAATACAATTGCCGCATGGGCGATCCAGAAACCGAAGTCGTATTGCCGCGCCTCAAAAACGACCTGGTAACCTTATTTGATAATTGCGCACGGGGCACCTTGGGGCGGGTCAAGATCCGAACAGACAAACGCACGGCTACCACGGTGTTTTTGGTCAGTGGCGGCTATCCGGGCAATTACGAAAAAGGGAAAGTCATCACCGGCCTGGACCAGGTCAAAAGCGGAATTGCATTTCAGGCAGGGACCGCGATCAACAAAGCAGGGGAGTGCATCACGGCTGGAGGTCGGGTCATTGCACTTACAAGCCTTGGAAAAGACATCCCAACTGCGCTGCGTAAATCAAATCGAAACGCAATGACGATCCAGTTCGAGGGAAAATATTTCCGACGCGACATCGGGAAAGATTTGATCATCTAAGCGTGTTTATTCACGCAGATACCACGCAGAATATCTGTGTAGCATCTGCGCGATTGATCTGTGTGAACCCAATTTTATCTCAGTTCATCTTCCAAAATATTGCTTTTCAATGAAATTCATCCTTATTACCCTGACTATTTTTGCTTCAATCTTTCTTTGGCTGTCCTGTAATAACGCTAAGTATGCCGCCGATAAACTTCCTGAAAAACAAATCCGCTGGGGCACTGGCGGGGGCATTGTAGGCAAGGAATCCGCCCACATCTTGTGTGATAACGGTCAGATGTTTAACCGTGATATCGTGGGAACAACTTCGAAGGCTGGCAAAACAAAAGCCAAAAAAGCCAAACTCTTGTATAAAACCATCGAGACGCTGGATCTTGGTAAAATGGAATTTAACCACCCCGCCAACATTTATAACTTTATAGAATTCCAGGATGGCGATATGGTGAGCCGTGTGGTCTGGGGAGACAAAAACGCGCCGGTGGGCAAACCTGTTGAGGAGCTGTTTGCGCAATTGAATGATTTGCTGAAAAAATGAGCGTATTTAAGAAAGTGTGGCACACCGCACAAACCACAACTTAGGTGTGCCACACTTTTCAGAACACGCTCGAAAAAATAAGGACTACTTCCGCGCAAGATATACGCCCCATAAAATTACCACAGTGCCCACCAGATCGATCAGGCCGATCGCCTCCCCGTCTAATGCCCCAATGGCAATGGCGCCAATAGGCAATAGATAGGTGACGGAAGTGGCGAAAATGGCACTCGTACGCTGAAGAAGCAAGAAGTAAACTATAGAGCCGATCACCGTACCTACCGCAGATAAGTAGAAAATATAACTCAGCCCTTTCATTCCATCCGGGTGTTGCCATGCAGCCTCCCAACCGCCTGATAACCAAAGACCTACCATAAAAAGTCCTCCAGTAATCACAAAGGCTGCCGATGCAATGCCTGCTGGTGGAAGGTCTCGAAGGTGGGTGTTTACGGTATTGGCGTTGATAGCGTAGCACACGGTTGCCAACACACAAAGTCCCGCAAAAAAGGCATTGCCCGATACGCTACTGCTGGCGTTGAAAAGTACAAGCAACACTGCTCCGGCCAAGCCTATAGCCACGCCCAGCACTTTTTCTCGTGAGAAATTCATGGCAAAAAATGCCGTGCCAATCAGGAGTGTGAAGAGGGGGGTAAGTGAATTAAGTACGCCTGCGAGGCTGCTGTTGACATGTTGCTGGGCTACCGCAAAAAAGAAATTGGGGATAGCAGAACCACAAAATGCCACAATAACCAAGGGTTTCCAGCGCCGCCAATCAATCCTGGACCAGTAGGCTGCCGCGATGGGCAGGTAAACAATTGTGGCAAATACCATCCGCCACATCGCCATCTGGACCGGGCTAAAAATCGCCACCGAACGCTTGATAAACAAGAAGGATGCACCCCAGATAGCAGCCAGAAAAAACATCAAAAACCAGTCAAGGGCGGAAGGTCGGCGAGCGGGCATATTTAAGTTACAGGTTGAAAGTAAAAAGTTTCAAGTTAAAAGGCAAGTTTACAAGGTGTGCACTTACTTGAAACTTGCTACTTGCCACTGATCACTCCAAGTATCTTTCCTTTGAACGTTTGACCAATGAAGGGCGTATTGTGCGATTTAGAGTGGATGTTTTTTGCCTTCAAAACCCATTCAAAATCGGGATCGAACACGGAAAGTTCTGCGCGTTCGCCTTGGGCGATTTTTGGAACAGGCAAGTTCAAAACACGGCGCGGCGCCAGGCTCATTTTTTCAACCAGATCATTGACGGTCAGGCTTTTACTTAAATAAGTTCTGCACAAGGCAAAGACCGTTTCCAATCCGATCATGCCAAACTCAGCATAGGTAAATTCCAGGTTTTTGGCTTCCTCGTGCCAGGGAGTGTGGTTCGAACAGATAAAATCAATGGTTCCGTCTGCAAGGCCCTCGAGCAAAGCCGCGGTATCTGAGACGCTGCGAAGCGGGGGTACCACTTTCCAATTGGAATCAAAGTCCGCCAGTTTTTCGTCGGTGAAACATAGATTGGCCACTGCTACCGAGCAAGTGACGGGTAAACCGGCCTTTTTGGCGCCCCTTATGAGGGCTACGCTTCTGGCGGTGGAGATCAGATGAATGTGCAGGCGGCCTTCAGAATATTCCAAAAGACTGAGATCACGTTGCACCATGAGTTCTTCCGCCAATGCTGGCAAACCTTTCAAGCCGAGCGAAGTGCTCATCACCCCTTCGTGCATTTGCCCGCCAGCGGCGATGGTTTTATGGTGTGGTGCATTGATTATCAATCCTTTGAAGGCTTGGGCGTATTGTAGAGCGCGGAGCAAAAGTCCGGCATCCTGCACGGCACGTTTGCCATCGCTGAATGCAACAGCCCCTGCCGCGTGCATATCAAAAAGTTCTGCCAGGTCTTTTCCCTCGCAGCTTTGGGATATTGCACCAATAGGGTAGCAATACACCGGCAACCCTACAGCTTTGTTTTTTACGTACAATATCTCGGATTTGGTATGGAGCGCCGGATCCGTATTCGGAAAACAGGCCATTGCAGTAAAGCCCCCGGCGGCGGCAGCGGCGGCAGCCGTGCTCAAATCCTCGCGGTGTTCGTAGCCGGGATCGCAGGCATAAACCCCCACATCCATCCACCCAGGAGAAACGCAAAGTTTGTTGGATTCCCAAACCTCAGCACCAGCGGGCGCCGAAATCTGGTCGCCAATAGCTTCGATATGGCCGTTGCGCAGCAGAATGTCCTTCGTCTGGCTTTTTGAAGCGCCGTCGAAGATGTGGGCGTTTTTTAAAAGTATTTGCATGGTTCTGAGTTAGGAAATGGTCGGAAACTTAATAAACCCTCTATAACCCACCAATGAGCCCTCATCAGTGATTTGGCCAGTTTTTGGGCAGTTTATACCAATAATTATTGCGCACCACCCAACCCGGCTCACGACGATATAGATTAAAGTTGGACGCTTTTATCATCACCTCATCATACCAAAAAGGGGCATTTGCATTCTTTTTATGCAGAAAAATGCCAAAATTGGAATGATCCTTTTCCACCTCAAATGGGCCTTCAAGCAAAGCCCAGCCTTTGACAATCGTTTTAATTTCTGCCCGTATTTTCCCTTTCCTAAAATAGTATTCCCGTCCTTCTATTTTACTGTTTTCCACCAAAAGTATTTCCTGCGTCAAACCTAGATCCTCATCTGCTTTTATCCAAATACTGAAAACATAGGCCCCTTTGGGCATTGGTTTATTCCAGATCCAGCTGGTATCACCCAGATTTCCTTCGCCTGCCCCTTTACCTTGAAATATATGTTCGCTTGTAGTCAATGAATCAAAACTCAGGTGAGTAAACACCGCCGTTGCGCTTTCACTCCGCCAACCGCCCCGGACTTCCACTGTGCCGAAGCGATCCATGTCATCCGATATTCTTTCTGCCTGCTGTTGAGACCAGGCACGAATGCTGTCGGGCACCAAAGCCATTATTTTAAGTTCAGGACTTTCATACACTCGCGTTGCCTTACTGATCAGGTGCTGATAATTTTCTTGGATGTCGTCCCATTGAACTGGATCGATCATGAGGGCAATGGGGCGATTGTCCGACATTTCGGAAAGCAAAGCGGGTGGTTCGCAGGCATTTAAGGAGAACTGGAAGGATTTTACCATCCGGCTCACTGCAGAACGACTCATGTTGACCCCCATGTCAGGCACCCCAGTTTGCAAGGCCGTGTATTGTACTTTTTGGTAAAGCGGGTAAATCACTTCGAGCCAGATGTTCTCCGAACCAATATGGTAATAGGGCAGGGGCATCAGGGATTGAAAACGAGTAAAATCGACCTTATTCAACCAATGGTTCGGCGAATCGGCCACCACACTGCGTTGCGCCAGGTTGGGCATCAGATTCAGGGACTTATGTTTTTGAAAATAATAAGCTTCCCAACACAAAACCGCCATTGGAATGAGGGCCAGGCTCCATTTTGCTGCGTTTGGCAGATATTGCGCCATCCATGCCGAACGTGTTTTTACAAATGCCATCCATTCTTCGTCAATTTGTATACGTTGGCTTTTGTTCCACAAAATGTAGAAGATTAGTACGTTGATGGCGTAATAGAACGCCCAGGTAAAACGCCCGAGTCCCCTGAATTGTCGGATCGGGCCGAAATAATCAACCATCCATTCCAGTCCTTTTATAGAAAACGGAAACCCAAGGCTAAAAAACAAGGTCGCAAACGCTGCAAAACAGATTCCTCGCAGGTAGTTTTTGTGCACCCGGTGATAGGCAGCGGCCTCCCATTCCGGTTCAAATAGCCGTAACCGGCGCTTGAATAAAAGCCAAAGTGTGAAGACAAATGCCACCAATCCCGCGTAGGATTGCGCTTCAAAATCCAGTCCCCTGATCTTCGTGATATATTGATTGATCCACTGGTGCATTGGGAAATATTCGTAGGGAAGAAAAACCCCTTCCCAGTGTCCGATATATTCCGTAAAGCCATAAGGCGCTGCAGGGCGGTCAGGGCAATAGTCCGACCAATGCAGCCAAACATTCAACACTGCAAAGGGCAACAGAACCATAACCGTTAAGTGACTCAAGCGGGTCCAGATATTGCGCCAGGAAAAATTGAGTAAAATTTGAAACAAGGTGTAAAAACTCAAAAAAATCGCTGAAACACCCAGATTGTAGAAGTGTAATTGTGCTGAAAACCAGATCAGTATACCGATCAGAAGGCTTTGATAGCGTCGACTGTGTCTTTCTTCATACCGGCAAAGAAAAAGCAAAAGCATCGGCAGCACCCAAATGTGCGAAAGCCCAAATTGCCCGTCAAATCGGTTGTGTTGTGGCGAGAGAAACGCGATGCCGATTGCCGCCAATCCGGCATACCACACCGGCAAGTGGAGTTTTCGCAGCAACAAATAAATAACGCCTGCGCCGAAAATGATGGAAACCACTAAAGAAAGGTGGATAATGCCAATCGTCTTATCGCCTATATCGAACACATGCCGGCTCCACCATTGCATGGCCGCGCTCAGAACAGGCTGATTGTCCGAAAAAAGCACGTGCTCGCCAAAGGGGTAGTTCATGCCGCCATAGTGCACATAACTGGAGTCATGTTGCACGTGCCAGGCTGAGGTCATGTAATTTTTGAAGCCATCCGCGTTGTTCGCGAACATGACCTCATTCGGAGCAGAGAGCCAGTCGTTATGTTTTGCCCAGATCAAAAGGGCTGCCACTGCCAACACGATCAACAGGCCCCAAAACGTATGCCCTCGCTTTGGCGAAGCAAGGTTATGGAAGGCATGCTCTATCTGATCTACTCCTTTCATCACAATTTTGGCAAGTTTGGCGGGCAAAAGTAGGCAAATCAACCCATCCGATATGGCCAAAATGGGCCTCAAATAAAATCTTTGTTAAATTCCAAAATATTATTACCGGGTATGCAATATCCCACCCATACCGTGTGTTTTATGCCGGATTTTTCATTTAATTTACAAGCCTAAGTACGGCAAAATGCCTATGGAAGAAACCTACACATACGATGCACAATTGGTACAGTTTCTGTACCGCGAACTATCTGCCGGAGACGTTGTAGAAATGGCGCATATGATAGAAGACGATTCTAAAATATGTGCTGACTTCAATGTTCTGTTGTTTGCAAAAGCACAACTTCCCAAAGTTCAGTTCCAACCCTCACCCACTGTTTTGCACAACATCCTGCAATACAGCGCAAAAACGGCTTTGGAGGCACATTTCTAAAGAAAAATGCTTCCTCTTAAAGCCCTCGCACCAATTTTTTGGAGCGGGGGCTTTTTTGTTTAATAATCAACCCTTTCCAAAAACAAGCCGCTTGGTGGTGCCGTGAACCGCGCCGGCTCACGGGAATTGGTTTTTAAAAAGGTTTCAACATCCTGTCCGGTCAACTTCCCCCTTCCCACTTCTACCAACACCCCTACTATTCGGCGGACCATTTTCCAAAGGAAATGCGATCCTGTAATATGGAAATAAATCCGATCGCCCTCTTCGATAATTTCCACACGATCCAGATCGACGAGTGTGCTTTGTCCCTCTTTTTCGGTCGCACCAAAAGAACGAAAGTCATGAAACCCTTCGAGCCGGGCTGCTGCATCGCGCATCGCACCCAGGTCTAAGGGGTCACGCACCCACCACAAATACTTTTTCCCAAAAGCATCCCGCCTTTTTGAAATTTGGTAGGTATAACTCCGGCTCCGGGCATCATGCCGCGCATGAAATTTCGGGTGGGCCTTTTCTACATTCAGGACATTGATGGCGTGTCCAAGTTCGTCGTTCATGCGGATCTTGATCTGCTCCGGAGGAAGGCGGGTTTCTGCAACTTCCAGATGGGCTACCTGCCCGCGTGCATGTACGCCGGCGTCCGTTCGGCCCGCGCCATAAATTTCAACCGGTTGATTATCAAATACTATAGCGGCTGCTTGTATTAGTTCACCTTGAATAGATCGCTCGTTTTTTTGGAGTTGCCAGCCTGAATAACGGGAACCGTCGTATTCGAGGGTAAGTTTGAATTTTGCCATGATGTTTAAGGAACGGGTGAATTATAGCGGCCCTTTTCAGGCCGCTATAAAAAATCGAGGCACAAGGTTCAAAAGCCTTGTGCCCCGATGTGCATCTATTGGGATAGTTTTTACTTTTTTAAGTAGTTTTCTTCAAAAAACTCCCGGTAACGCTCCAGGGTCTTGTTTTTCAAAATGCGTCGGTAGTTTTCCTGGGTTACCGCGAACAGCTCCTTGTTATAAGTCTTTTTGGCGGTTTCGCCCAGGAACTCTTTTAGACCTTTTACCTCGTTGTAATAACGCATCGCTTGTTCTTTGGTGTCAAATTTACGAATGACCACGATGGGGGTATTGGTATCAGTACCCAGGAAAATATTCGAAATTCGAAGTTGCTCGGGTTTGTGGTGTTCGCTGTTGTAATCCGACACCGCCGCTTTAACATCATCCAGACGCACATTGTCGCCGGTGAGTGCAACAATAAAATAGTGAAGTTTATCATCATCGCGGGTAAACCCATCATCAATCGGCGTATCCGATTTTTTCTTGTCCTCTACCTCGAAACCTTTACAAGCAAGTACACGGGCAATTTCCTTTGCCCGCGTGGCTTCCGGGCTTTCGGGATAAAGCTTAATGACATCTCCAAGCGCCGCGCAATATGCTTCATTTCCACTGAGGCTACCCGTACAAAGTGCACTTAATAAAGCAAATTTGGCAACCAGCGGGTTTTGCGATCCGAATTTTTTGGGCGCATCTTCACATCTGTCATGGGCATCCTTGTAAACACCCTTTTGAAAAAGGGTGTAGGTTTCTTCG
>JAUSMG010000415.1 GCA_030645295.1 Saprospiraceae bacterium
GATTTAATTCGTTGAATATCAGCCAGTAACTGGCCAAAAAGCACCCTTAATTTCGCGTAATCCCGGATGTCGTAAAAAGTTTTCCCGTTGCGCATTTCTTTGACGATCACCTTGTCCGCCTTGCCTTTTTCAAAGGCCCAGGCAGCCACCAATTGGCGGTTGCGCATGTGGTCCTCTTCGATATCAGCGCCTGCGGGGAGGCGACGGAGTTGCTGGAGCAGGCCATTGCGGATGTAGCTGTCGTATTCTGCTTTGAAGGCGTTGGCATCGGGCATCAGGCCGAATTCAATAAGTTTTGGGTCGGGCATGAAATAGAGTGCCACCAGATCGGCACGGGCCTCTTCGAGGGTGCTGGAATACTGTTTGAGCGTCACGTTGGGCTCCGAAATTCCTGGGTTAAGCTGGCCGCTTGCGTGCCCAATGACCTCGTGGAGCGCTGTGTGCATTTTGCCGCAAGCCTCGCCGTACTTTTTTGCAAAGTCGATCTCTTCGGGGTCGTTGGCGAATTCCTGAAGGGCGAGCGCACCGCCAACTTTGTTGTAAGCGTTCTCGATGTTGTTGAGACTGACGGATTTGGAACCTTCCTCCCGGATCCAGTTGGAATTGGGGAGGTTCACGCCAATGGGGGTGCTGGGGGCGCAGTCGCCACCTTCCATGGCTACGTTGATGACACGGTACGAAACGCCCTTTACTTTCTTCTTTTTGTGCTCCGGCGCGATGGTCGAGTTGTCTTCAAAATATTGAGCATTTTTGCTCACGATGGCCATTTTTGCGGTGGCCTCGGGGTCGTTATACTGTACCATGGCCTCAAAATCGCCCTTATAGCCTTTGGGATCGTGATAGACCTCAATAAATCCGTTGATGACGTCAATGCTGCTTTCGGTGTCTTTCACCCATGCCAGATTGTAAGCGTCGAAGGTTTTCAAATCACCTGATCTATAATAGGATACAAGCAGTCTCAGCGCTTCTTTCTGTTGTTTGTTCTCCGCAAATGGAATGGCTTTCTCCAGGTTTTCGATGATTTTATCAATGGCTGGTCCGTACATACCGCCCGATTTCCACACGATCTCTCTAAGCATTCCCTCGTCTTTCACCAGCTTGGAATTGAGGCCAAACAAGGGCGGGTTTTTACCTGCGGCCTTAATTTTTTGCTGATAAAATCGGTCGACCTCTGTGGCCGTCACACCCTCGTAAAAGTTGACGGAAGAATTGCGTACCACATCAGGACCATCTTTGCTGGTGCGTTTTGGCAGCACTTCCGGGTCGAAGATGACCGGAATAAGGCTATGCTGAATGTCCGCAACCGACATTGGCAAAGCAGCGGCGTCACAAGCTTGCACAAGCGAGCTGAAGTATTCTTTGGAAAAACCGGGCAGGATCTTTACCTCGTTGTAATGGTGGTGAATGCCGTTGGAAAACCACACCCGCTTGGAATAGACCTCGAAAGCCTTCCAGTCAGCGGTGTTTTTATTGCCATTATAGGTATTGTAAATGGCTTCAATGGTTTTACGGACTGCGAGGTTGTGCTTGCAGTGCTGGTCGTAAATGATGTCGCGCCCAACGAGCGCGGCCTCGCTGAGATGGTAAATAAAGGTTTTTTGACGGATGGAAAGCTGATCGAATCCAGGAAGATCGTACCACAGGATCTGCAGGTCCGCGAAGGTGTCGAGCAGGATCTTATCCGCCAATGCTGCGGGCTGAGGGGTTGTCGTGGCTGGTTTTTTTACAGCACAGCTCATGGCGGCCAAAAGAATCGAGCATGCTAGAATTTGTGTAAATTTCATTGGATCAATGAATTGAATGGGCGAAATGTTGAAGTGGTGAGGGTCCTTCTAAGGGTGGGCAAAATTACAACCGGGATGATGTGTTTACGGCAGATTTTTCAACAACTCCGGCAATTGCCGCAAAGCAGCCAATTCCCGGTACTTCCCCCGGGCCTCATCGGCGGGAATCCCAAAATAAGCCTTTCCGCCGTCCAGATCTTTGGACACGCCGGATTTCGCAGACACCAGGGCGCCCTGCCCAATGTGCACTGCCTGTGCCACGCCTACCTGACCATAGAGTATTACATTGTCTTCCACAACGGTTTTGCCACCGATGCCGACCTGCGCGGCAAACAGACAATTTTTGCCGATCACCGCACCATGACCAATGTGGACCTGGCAATCCAGTTTTGAACCTTCCCCGATGATCGTATCGCCACTTACCCCTTTTGCAATGGTGCAACCTGAACCGATATCTACCTGATCTTCAATGATGACACGCCCACCGCTACGCCATTTTTTGTACGACTTGTCGGGCAGTTTTTTGAAATAAAAAGCATCCGGGCCGATGATCGCGCCGGGGCCAATGATGCAATTTTTACCGATGGTCGTGTACTCGCCGAGGTAGGCATTTGCCTGTATGTAGGAATTCGCACCAATGCGCACATGGGCGGCAATGACCACCCCCGGCTCAATAATGACCGTCGGATGAATGTCGGCCCCTCTGCTGATGGTTTCCGTCAGTGGCTCGAAAGGACGGTGTTCGCGAATGAGGGCATCATAGGCTTCAAATGGGTACTCGACAAGGAGAATGGCTTTGCCGGGCGGGCATTCCACGGGTGCATTGAGCAAGAGCACCGTAGCATCGCTTTCGAGGGTTTTTTGAAAATATTTTTGCACGTCTGAAAACGCCACATCGCCAGGCCGGACTTTGTGTATTTCGTTGATGCCGGTGGCAGAAAGCGTCTCGTCGCCAATGATCTGTGCGTTGAAACGGAGTGCGAGTTCGAGAACCGGAATTGGGCCAGGAAAGTCCATGGAGTGATTTTTGCTTTAAAAAAAAGAAGAACGGGCAAGCTGATTTCGGGGGCAAAATTCCGAAAAATATAGATGGTATTGTGCCTGGGGAATTTTCCCATCGAACAGGCTTACAACCAAACAAATAGAAACTGCTACTTTCACCCCCAAAACCACCTTGTTTATGAATATTCCATTGCGATTTTTACTCCTTTTTAGCTCCCTTTTCTGCCTGTCCCAAACCGTTGTCTTTGCTCAAATGGCCCCTTCCACACCGCCCGCTGAGCTGCGCGGCGCCTGGATAGCCACCGTGGCAAACATCGACTTCCCTTCTAGACCGGGACTTTCTTCCGCCGAAATCAAAACGGAGTTCGACAGCCTGCTGGACGTCCTGCAAGCGATGAATATGAACGCCGTCTTCGTCCAGATACGCCCTGCAGGCGATGCGTTTTACAAATCAACCACGGTTCCGCTCAGCAAATTCCTGGTGGGACAACAGGGCGCCATGCTCGACGATTCGCTCTTCGACCCGCTGGAATACATGATCAAATCGGCACACAAGCGCCGCATGGAATTCCACGCCTGGCTCAATCCTTACCGGGCTACATTTGATCCCGACACCTCCGCACTCGACGCGCTGCACCCGCTGCGCTCGCTGCCCGCCCGCCGCAAAGCCGAATGGTTCTTTCGCTACGGCAACAAATGGTATTTCAATCCGGCCAGTCCTGCTGTGCGTCAATATCTGACCAATGTGGTGAAAGACATTGTTTTGCGGTACGATGTGGACGGCATCCATTTCGACGACTATTTTTATCCTTATAAAGATAAAAATTTTAACCTAGACGATGCGCTCGATGATTACAACACCTTCGCTTCCGGCGATCATGATTTCACCGATATTGGGGATTGGCGACGCAACAACATCAATGTACTCATCGAAGGGGTGTCAAAAACCATCAAAAAATACAAACCCTATGTTAAGTTCGGCGTGGGTCCTTTCGGCGTTTGGCGCAACCTGGAACGCGACCCGGTGCGCGGCTCCAATACCCGCGCAGGCGTGACTTGCTATGACGACCTGTATGCCGATGTGTTGCTTTGGCTCGAAAAAGGATGGATCGATTATGTGGCGCCTCAAATTTACTGGAGCATTGGCTATCCACCGGCAGACTATGAGATCCTGGTGGATTGGTGGAGCAAACACTTGTATGGCAAACAACTTTACGTCGGCCACGCAGCCTACAAGATCGACAATTCTCCCCTTGATCCCAACTGGGAAAACGAATCAGAGATCAGCGATCAGATCGCGATCAACCGTGCCAATCCAAAGGTGAGTGGCAGTATTTTTTTCTCGGTAAAACCGCTTTTGCGAAACCCGCTCGGGGTAAAAGACTCGCTCATCAATTCGCTTTGGAAATACCCGGCACTGGTACCGCCTACCCCATCACTTTCCAGAGCAACACCTGCAAAATCCACCATTTGTCGGGTAAAAGGAACCCCCAGTACGGTACAACTTACCTGGAATCTTTGCGAACTTTTATCGGGCGATGAAATGCCTTTTTACTTCGCCCTCTACCGTTTCGATGGGGAGGGCGTTGGGAAGTTCGACCATCCACGCAACCTGTTGGGATTCACCCCTTTTTACGCGGACAAATGGTATTTTGAAGATCACACCGCCATCGATGGGGAGTATTATACTTATATCGTGATCGGGTTTGACCGCGCCAACGTAAGCAGCAATCCAAGTGATCCAGTGTTTGTGAAAAAGACCAAAAAGGGCGCGAAGAAAAAGCGGAAGTTTTGGGGGTACATGTTTTAGCCATGAAGATACTCCTCACCACACTCAACGCGAAATACATCCACACCAACCTCGCCATCCGCCTGCTTTACGGGCTTAACCGCGAATGGCCAGGCCTGGATTGGCGTGAATTTACCATCAATCAGGATCGGGATGAAATCGCCGGATTCTGCGCTGATTTTGAGGTGGTTGCGTTCAGTTGTTATATCTGGAATATCACGCAGACGCTGGAGCTGGCGCGTAAAATAAAAGCCCTCCATCCATCGGTTCAAATCCTGCTGGGTGGCCCTGAGGTCAGTTACGACTGGCAGGACGTGATCGTTCGCCCGGAGGTGGATTATATCATCACGGGGGAAGGCGAGACGCCGTTTCGCGAGTTCCTGTATGCCTGGCCGGAAACAGGACAACTGGACAATCTCGTCAGCAAAACCGAGACCGGAGAGATCCGTTTTTTCTCCAATCCGGTCACCTTCGAGCTCGAAAACTATCGCCACATTCGTCCCTGGCAATATGAGGCGCCAGAAGACCTGAGAAGTAAGGTTTTGTACGTCGAAACCTCGCGAGGCTGCCCCTACAAATGCGAATTTTGCCTGGCCAGCCTCGACAACAAGGTCCGCTATCTGCCCGATGAGCACATCAAACAAACCCTGCTTTATCTCATGGAACATGGGCGCGTGATCAAGTTCCTCGATCGTACGTTCAACATGAAGCGGGATTTCACGATCGATATTTTCACATTCATCCTGGCCAATTACCGGCCTGGTAACGTGTTCCAATTTGAGATCACGGCAGATATTTTGCACCCCGACATCATCCGTTTTATACAGGAAAAAGTGCCGCAAGGGCTGTTTAGATTCGAGATCGGCATTCAAACCGTCAATCAGAAAGCAAACTTAGAAGTAAGCCGCAAGCAGAATTTTGATAAAACCAAGGGCATCATTCAACAACTTGCCGACAAAGTTGAAATGCACCTCGATCTCATTGTCGGCCTCCCGCTCGAGCGTTGGGAGGATATCAAATTCAGTTTCGAGGAGGTCTTTAAACTCTTCGCGCCAGAGCTGCAAATGGGCTTTTTGAAATTTCTGAAGGGCACGCCCGTCCGCGAAAAATACGAGCAGCACGGCTACGTTTTCGATCCGGAACCGCCGTATCAGATCATTGAAAGCAACTACCTCTCCCGCCAGGAACTTGCCCGGCTGGAAGTGCTCGAAAGCGCCCTTGAAATTTACTGGAACAAGCCACGCGCAGCCCGCACGCTGAAATACGTAACCGCGCATTACAGCATTTTCGACTTTCTGCTCGGCCTGGGCGAATGTTTTGGCGAGCGGCACGATTTCCACCGGTACAAACTGGCCGATGTGTATGAGCGCATCCTGTTTTTCGTGAAAAACACTTATCCGGACGATCCGATTTTAGCTGAGCTGGTCGAAGTCGATTATTGCCTCTATCAAAAAGACCGGCCCCGAACCCTGCATTTAACAGAGATCGGGGCCGATGAGAAAGCGGCAATGCTGGAAACTTTTAAGGTTACCTCCGGCAAGGCGGGACCCGGGAAAGCCCGGTTTTTAGCGCTGCCGATCCGCTTTGATCTTGAGGTGTTGGAGCGGGAGAACCGAATCGAAGCGGGCGAGTTTAGTCTGCTCATTCGATATGACGGCAACAGTCGCGGGGAGGCATTTTGTTTGGATCAATTGGCAACCTTATCCTAAAAGCATTATTTCTTGCGTTTCGAACTCCCCGGAACGGGATATTTAGTCGCATAAGCCCTGGCCCTCGGCACCAGTGTTTTTAATTTGTCGCTGCGTTTGGAAGGATCCGGGTGCGTGCTCAAGAAAACGGGTGGACGGCCACCGCCAGCTTTGTTCATACGTCCCCAGAAAGGGGCTGCTTCGGCAGGATTGTAGCCAGCCATCGCCATCAGATACAGTCCGATTTCGTCGGCCTCTGATTCGTGTTTGCGGCTAAAGGGTAGCAAAACGCCCAACTGAGTGCCGGCGCCCGCCGCTTGCATGATGAGGTTCCGGGTTTGCGCAGGTTTTTGTGCCATGGCGAGTCCAAGGTCAAGCGTGGTCAATCCGAGTTGTGCCACCAGGCCCTGACTCACGCGCTCGTTGCCGTGATTGGCCAAAGCGTGGGCGATTTCATGTCCCATCACGACTGCCAGAGCATCTTCGTTTTGGGTAACTTTTAGAATGCCAGTATAGACGACCACTTTGCCGCCTGGCATACAAAAAGCGTTTACGGCTGGATCATCCACAACGTTGAACTCCCAGGCAAATTCTTTGAGGTCTTGCTGCAACCCTTTAGACCTGTAATAGACTTCGGTTGCGGCTTTGATATCATTGCCTACACGGCGCACGAGTTCAAGGTCCTTGCCTGAAGTTTCTGGTTTGTTTTCGTTAAGGAATTGACGGTACTCTGCCAGGCTCATCGAGTTAAGCTGTGCATTCGGAATAAGGTTGAGGGATTTTCGCCCGGTGAATATCGTTTTCTGACAGGCAAAAACTACCATGATGAGCGCCAGGATGAAAAGGCTTTTTTTCCACATAATGTTTGAATTTTGTTTATGATGATTATAAAATGCTGTGCCAAATAAAAAGACCCGGCTTAACAGG
Organism: Saprospiraceae bacterium; assembly: GCA_030645295.1. Lineage (GTDB taxonomy): Bacteria > Bacteroidota > Bacteroidia > Chitinophagales > Saprospiraceae > M3007. The sequence goes on from JAUSMG010000415.1 coordinate 7,191, forward strand.
TCATGCATTGAAACAGGCTTCTAAGGTACGTTAAAATTAACGAAATAAGGCCTTTACAGTCACATAGTAGAGAAATTTTTATCAAAAAAGTAACCCTTAATCTTTGAGTTCCTAAATTGAAGGCCCTTAAATTTTATTGTTTGCCATTATTTTTCAACTATTCTTTCTCTCTGTTGTTTGAGCCAAAA
>JAUSMG010000418.1 GCA_030645295.1 Saprospiraceae bacterium
CGCGGAGTTGGCTTAAACGGGCTGCGTCCTGATGCATTTCTTCCCGGGCGATCTCGGCTGCTTTGCCAAAACCTACAATGCCAGGTACATTCAAAGTGCCGGAACGCATGCCGCGTTCGTGACCGCCACCGTCCATTTGGGCAGTTACTTTTACACGCGGATTTTTGCGGCTAACATAGAGCGCGCCTACACCCTTGGGACCGTACATTTTGTGCGCGGTGAAGGACATCAGGTGTACGCCCACTTCCCGTGGATGGGTCGGTATTTTGCCCACCGCCTGCGTTGCATCCGAGTGAAAAAGCACCCCGTGTTTTTCACAGATCATGGCGATTTCGCGCATTGGCTGGATCACGCCCGTCTCGTTATTGGCCCACATGAGGGATACTAGGATCGTGTTTGGCTTGATGGCGGCTTCAAGTTCGGCCAGATCAACCAGGCCATCTTCCTTTACTTTCAGGTAAGTGATCTCGGCGCCGGCCTTTTCCAGGTGACCACAGGTATCGAGGATCGCTTTGTGCTCTGTTTCGGCTGTGATGATGTGGTTGCCTTTTTTGGCATACATCTCAAACACGCCTTTGAGCGCGAGGTTGTTGCTTTCTGTAGCGCCGGAAGTAAAGATAACTTCCTTATCCTCAACGTCTAAGAGTCTTGCGATCTGCTCACGGGCATAGTCCACTGCATCTTCAGCTTCCCAGCCAAACTGGTGACTGCGGCTGGCTGCATTGCCGTGTTTTTCGTAAAAATAGGGAATCATCGCGTCCACAACACGCGGGTCGCAGGGTGTGGTGGCGTTGTTGTCGAGGTATATGAGCTTGCGCTGGGTCATTTCTTATTTAGATTGATTCGCAAAGGTAAACAGGCTTCTTGAAAAATGGTTTTTGTTTTTTGGATGAATTCTAAGCAATTTCAATCTCCTGAAAAATGATGGATGCCGGCGAAGGGATTCTTTACTTTTGCACCGCTTCCAAAGTCCATTATCCAAAGGTCCGTAGTCCAACGTCCCACAATCCAACGTCCAGCAGTCCAACGTCCAATGTCCAATCAAGATCTTTTTTCCGAATTCCCCCCCGTAAGCAAGGCCGATTGGCTGCGTCAAATCACCAAAGACTTGAAAGACAAGCCTTTGGCGGATCTAAACTGGCAATTGTCGGACGGCTTGGTCGTAACGCCCTTTGTCCATGCAGACGATTTCGAAACACCCCCTGCGCCCCTTGCCGATCAGCCGAACCCTTGGGAAATTTGTGAAGATGTACTGGTTTCGGACCCAATGGATGCCAACCGCCAGGCACTTGATGCACTGGAAGGCGGGGCGGAGAGTCTTTGTTTCTGGCTCGAAAAGCCACTCGAAGCTGTGGATTTTGGACAATTGCTTCAGGACATTCACTTAGATTTTATCGGCCTCCATTTTGCGGGCAAGGCGATTGCTCAAAATCCGGGCATGGTGCTGGGTAATCTGGAGAATCTGGCCCGACAACGCGGCCTTTCCACCACCCAATTGCGCGGTTCTCTGGCCTATGATCCGGTGCCGGTTTCTAAAATTGTGGACTGGCTCTATTTGTCTGATTTGCTGAAATATGCGCAGGAAAAATTCCCGCAGTTCAAGATCATTCAGGTCAGTAGCCCGGAACTCCGTTCCGGGGACATAATGGCAGACGCCGGGTCCTCCCCGGAACGGAGTTCCGGGGTACTGATCCGCAACGCCAACATCTACCTCCTAAAACTATCCGAACGGGGCATTCCGGTGAAAGATATCGCCAATGCCATGCAGTTTTCCGTTCCCGTGGGTACAAGTTATTTTGTGGAAATTGCCCGAATGCGGGCACTCAAACTCTTGTGGTTCAATGTTTTAAAGGCCTGGAATGCACCGCTACAGTCACCCGCCATAGCCGCTCATTTTCAGCCCTCTGCGTATTCGGACGAACTGTACACCAATATGATCCGCGCCACTACCATGGCCATGTCTGCGGTACAAGGCGGCGCATCGCGGCTTACGGTATTGCCCTATGATGCCGGACGTGAGGCACAGGCGAGATACCCACAGGCTTTTAGCCGCCGCATTGCCCGCAATGTGCAGCACCTGTTGAAAATGGAAAGCGCCCTGGATGAGGTGGTCGATCCTGCAGCAGGGAGTTATTACGTGGAGACTTTGACTAGACAATTGGCGGAGCAGGCCTGGGAGGGGATGGAACACGGATGACACGGATAAGACACGGATTTGCACGAATAAAAATATCAAAAAATCCGTGTCTCATCCGCGTCATCTGTGTTCCATCCCCTTCACCCGATCCATCGCCCGCTCGCTGATCGCCGTAATGGACAGGGCCGGATTTACACCCGGATTCGCAGAGATCATAGACCCGTCGCAGACCAGCATGTTTTCATAGCCAAATACGCAGTTGTTTTGGTCAATTACCCCGTTTTCAGGGGTGGCGCCCATCACTGCCCCGCCGAGTATGTGCGCGGTGCCGGGAATGCCCATCAGGGGTGTGAGCCCAAATGCTACTGCTTTCCCTTTTAGGATCACCTCAAATTTGCGTGCCAGTTCAATGGCGCGTGGAATAAAAGCAGTCGGCTTTTCCTTGCCCACGATGGCCGTGCGCATTCCGCCCCACCAGGATCGGGTAAAGGTCACGGTGCTGTCCAGGGTTTGCATAAAAAGCATAACGGAAGAACTTTTGGCCCAATCCTTTACCCGCAGGTATTGCCAGTATTGACGTGGGTGACTCAGCACTTCCCAGATCATTTTGAACAACCGAACGATGAGGTTTGGCCCCTCCACGAAGGGCAGAAATGTGAGTCGCCAGGCCCCGGAACCAGCGCCGTAGCGGCACAATTCCAGGTGACTGTGCTCGTCGGTGTGCAGGATCGCGCCGATGGCAATGCCCTGGGATTGGTCGGTGGAGTTGTCCAATTGCGTGATGGCGATGAGGCTTTCATTGTTGGTGCGCACTTCTTTGCCGACCATGTCGGACAGGCGTGGCAAGGATGATTGTTTTAATTTGAGCAGTAAGGCCACTGTGCCAAGGACTCCGCCGGCAAAAATCACTCCCTTGGTTTGCAGCGTATTTTTTCTTTTAAAGAATCGGGTAGCATCCTGATATTCAATTACATAGCCATCCGAGCCATCCGGGTTCCCGATGGGGCGGACCTCCGTCACTTCCTGTTCAGCCAGAATTTCTGTGCCAAGTTGCTGGGCCAGGTACAGGTAGTTTTTGTCCAGCGTATTTTTGGCATTGTGCCTACAGCCGGTCATACAAGCTCCGCAAAAGATACAGCCGCTGCGTTCCGGGCCTTTGCCCCCGAAATACGGATCTGGTTGCGTTTTGCCTTGCTCGCCAAAGTACACGGCTACATGGGTGGCATCGAGATGTTCTTTTTGCCCGATCTCTTCCGCCAGTTGTTCCAGCGCGTGTTCGCCATCAAAAAAACGTGGATTTTTGTTTGCCCCGAGCATTTGCAGGGCGCGATCATAATAGGGTTGAAGTTCTTGTTGCCAGTCCGCCAGTTTGGCCCAGGAGCCAGAGTTAAAAAAAGCGGGTTTGGGTATTGGAAGCGTATTGGCATAGACCAGCGAACCGCCGCCAACGCCCGTGCCCGACACGATGCCCACATGCCTGAAAATGGTGATCTTCATAATCCCGTACCAGCGCAACGAAGGCAACCAAAGCCATTTAGAGAGGCTCCAGTTCGTCTTTGGGAAATCTTCCGTTCGGTACCACTTCCCTTTTTCGATCACCAGCACTTTATAGCCTTTTTCCGAAAGTCGAAGCGCGCTCACAGAGCCACCGAAGCCGCTGCCTATGATTATGTAGTCGTAGTGCACTATTTGTAGGAATTTTGTTCGATTTGTATGAGGGCTGGCAAATGTAGTGTGCGCCTGCTTTAAAGTGTGTCTGAAAAATGCTTAGCGGGCTTGTAAATCTGGCAAAAAATGCCGAAATTTGTAGGTGTGATGCTATGATGCATTTTACCACAAACATTTCAATACCATGAATAAGCAATCCGTCCTGTGCGCACTCCTGATGCTGGTTTCCATCATCATGGGGTTTAATTGTCAATCAAAAAGTAACGTAATGGTCTGGGATGGAGCGCAATATGTGGATAAAGAGAAGCGGTAGTTTTCTGAAGATTTCCCTAAGCAGATTATCCTTTGACTTCCAAACAAGCCGCACGCAATAACTGCATGTACTTCAATCCCTTTTCCTGCGCAAATGCAATGTTTCGCTCCGGAATTCCCTCCGGATCAATAAAATGATCCAGAGCCTTGGTGATACTTTCCTCCCGCAAAAGGTGCAGCATCGGATAAGGAGAGCGATTGGTGTAATTGGCCGGATCGTCTTCATGGGCTCCGCCGAAGCAATATTGAGGATGGAAACTGGCGATCTGATACACGCCTTCATAGCCTTGTTCTACCGATAGATCCTCCGCCAGTCCGACGAGATCGAGGTAGTCCTCAAAATCGGCAAAGCGATCGGGGAAAATGACCAGCGTAGTTTCAATGTCTACTGTGTGGTCAAGGTGGTGCAGTTCTTCTACAAGGGCCTCCAGGCTACTTTCTAGACTAGCCTCCGGCAATACCACATAGCGTATCGTTTTTCGAAGCATGGCTTTCGCTGCAAAGGGGCAAAAATTGCAGCCAATGACCACGGAATTGATCCATTGCGTGGTTTGGGCGATGATGGTAGTGTTTGTCAAGAGCAGGAATTATTGCATTGAATAGAAAGCAGCAAGGTAGGTTACTTGGTTTTAGGCCGGGGATATTTTACATCGTGGGGGTGGGGAAAGATGAACGAAGGGGGGTGCTAAAGTTCGTGAAAACATGAAAAGCAGGGTCATTCTTTTTGGTGATTAAAAATAGGTTGGATGATTGAACCTTTTGCCAATTTTGCGTTTTAGTAAGCATAAAAAAATGAACGCATAATGGATAATAACAATACGATTTACAACGTGAATGAGGAAAGCAAATGCCCCTTTCACGGTGGAGCGCTAAAGAAAAGCGCTGGCGGTGGCACAAGAAACCGCGATTGGTGGCCTAATCAGTTAAAACTGAATATCCTCCGCCAAAATTCTTCCCTGACCAATCCGATGGGGGAGTCCTTCAACTATGCTGAGGCGTTTAAATCCCTCGATCTGGGCGCCGTAAAGCAAGACCTGTTCGCGCTGATGACGGCATCCCAGGACTGGTGGCCGGCCGACTACGGTCACTATGGACCGTTTTTCATTCGGATGGCATGGCATAGTGCTGGTACTTACCGCATTTCCGACGGCCGTGGTGGCGCGGGTTCCGGTACCCAGCGTTTTGCACCACTCAACAGTTGGCCGGATAATGCGAACCTCGACAAGGCGCGTTTGCTGCTTTGGCCAATCAAAAAGAAGTATGGCAGGAAAATTTCCTGGGCCGACCTGATGGTCCTGGCCGGAAACTGTGCCCTTGAGTCGATGGGCTTTAAAACCTTTGGTTTCGCTGGCGGACGCGAGGATATCTGGGAACCTGAGGAGGAAATTTATTGGGGTTCTGAGTCCGAGTGGCTTGGTGACAAGCGTTACACTGGCGACCGCGAACTCGAGAATCCGTTGGCTGCTGTTCAGATGGGCCTCATCTATGTGAATCCAGAAGGACCAAACGGGAACCCTGATCCGCTCGCATCCGCCCGGGATATTCGCGAGACCTTTGGTCGTATGGCGATGAATGATGAAGAAACGGTCGCGCTCATTGCCGGCGGACACACCTTCGGCAAAACCCATGGTGCAGCCGATCCAGGCAAGTACGTCGGTCCGGAACCTGCCGCTGCGGGCATTGAAGAACAAGGCCTTGGATGGAAAAATACCTTCGGGAGTGGCAATGCAGGGGACACCATTACCAGCGGCCTCGAAGGAGCCTGGACTACCACGCCCACCAAGTGGAGCAACAACTTTTTTTGGAACCTGTTTGGCTACGAATGGGAGTTGACCAAGAGCCCCGCTGGCGCGCACCAATGGAAGCCGAAGCATGGCATGGGCGAAGGAACCGTGCCCGATGCGCACGAC
>JAUSMG010000424.1 GCA_030645295.1 Saprospiraceae bacterium
TAGGAGCGCTGATCCTGGAAGTGATCTTGCGGTATTTTTTCCTGTACCACGCCGATTGGTTGGGCCAGGCCACCATCCGCGACCTGCGCGTAAAGGTGTTCAATCATATTACTTCGTTGAACCTCAGGTACTTCGACAAAACACCCATCGGCCAGAGCAGTACGCGAACCATCAACGATATTGAAGCCATCAACACGATCTTCAGCGAAGGGAGCGTGACCATTTTGGCGGATCTGGTGACCATTTTGGCGGTGTTGGTGGTGATGTTTTTCACTTCCTGGAAACTGACGCTGGTGGTGCTTTCGGTATTCCCGCTGCTGATTTGGGGGAGTTATCAGTTCAAAGAAAGTGTGCGCAAGAGCTACGAGAACGTGCGCAACCACATTGCCACGATGAACTCATTTCTGCAGGAACGCATCAGCGGTATGCGCATCGTGCAGATCTTCAACGCAGAAACCCGCGAAGCCGATAAATTCCGCCAGATCAACCGCGATTACACTGCGGCCAACCTAAAGGCTATATTTGCCTACGCAATTTTCTTTCCCGTTGTGGATATTATCTCGGCGCTCTCCCTGGGTCTTATGGTCTGGTATGGCGCAGGCGAGGTGTTAAGCGAAGAAATAACCATTGGGGTTTTGATCGCTTTCCCGCTGTACATTTCAATGTTGTACCGCCCGATCCGGATGTTGGCCGATAAATTCAATACCCTGCAAATGGGCCTGATCGCGGCAGAACGCGTGTTTAAATTATTGGAAAACAACGACACCGTTCAAAACACCGGAACCCTCGCGCCTGAAAACCTGCGCGGCGAGGTCGCCTTCGATAAGGTCTGGTTTTCCTATTCTGATAACCTCGAAACCGACGCTGTATTGAAGGAGGTATCATTCAACATAAACCCCGGCGAAACGCTCGCCATTGTGGGCAGCACAGGGAGCGGGAAAACGACCATTATCAGTCTGCTCAACCGTTTTTACGAGATCCAGCAGGGACATATTCGTGTGGACGGGCGTGACATCCACGATTATGATGTGTATGCTTTGCGCCGCCACATTGCGGTGGTGTTGCAGGATGTTTTCCTCTTTTCCGGCACCGTTTTGGAAAATATTACCCTGCGCGACCCGAACATTTCAGAGGCCAAGGTCAAGGAAGCGGCCAAAATGATCGGGGCGCATAAATTCATTAAAAAACTGCCTGGGGGGTACGATTATCAGGTCATGGAACGCGGCGCCACGCTTTCCATGGGTCAGCGGCAATTGATCTCTTTCGTGCGGGCACTGGTTTTCAACCCTGAAATCCTGATTTTGGACGAGGCCACGTCTTCGATCGACCCTGAATCGGAGTCTATCATTCAACATGCCATCGAAAAACTCATCGCCCGGCGCACGAGCATTATCATTGCACACCGACTCAGCACCATCCGAAAGGCGACCAACATTTTGGTGCTCGACAAAGGGCAGGTGCAGGAGTTCGGCCCACACGAAGCGCTGGTGGAAATTGAAAACGGGAAGTACCGGGAATTGTATGAAAAGCAGTTTTTGGCGGCAGTGGCAGCGTAAGTTTTGTTTCACGCAACGGCGCAACGGCGCAACGAGAAACAAAAACGTTGTGCCGTTGCGTGAAACAAAAACGTTGCGCCGTTGCGCCGTTGCGTGAAACAACAAAACGTTGCGCCGTTGCGCCGTTGCGTGAAAAATATACAGCCATGAAGCATCTCCTTTGGTACCTGGCGTTTTTCGCTTTCCTTTTTATAGGCGACCGCATTGCTGGTTTACTCTTGCAAAAACAAGCCGCTTCGAGCCAGTTTCGATATTCCCGACTTTACAGCAGGATGGGAGAGGCTGATCTATTATTGCTGGGAAATTCGCGCGGACTGAGCTTTTACCAACCCTATATTGAGGAAATCACGGGTTTAACAACCTGCAACCTAAGCTACAACGGCCTTCCGATGGACGCGGCCAAATGCCTCGTGCTCGACTACCACGATTTGAGGCATTCCGAGGGTACCTGTAAACCCGAAACCTGGCTGATCGAAATCACGATGTGCGACCGCGAAAACGACGTATTACTGGCAGGTTTTCTACAGTACACGCATCGGTCAAAGCATCTGGATACCTTGATCCACAATAAGTTACCTAAGGTTTGGTGGGGCGGACAAGTCTCCTGGCTTTTCCGTTACAACAATGAGATCTTTCAGAGAACAATGGCTTACCGGAATAAATCAGACCAGGATTGGCTGCTGGATCGGGAGATTCCAAAAGCGTTGTCCGATGAGGTTTCCAAACATTCCTACGATTTGGAAATCCACCCGTATTTGATTCAAAAATTGACGGATGTTGTGGCGCTGGCCCAGGGATCCAAGATCAGGGTGGAACTGGTCATCAGCCCGTATTACCCTGGTTTTCAGGTTAAAAGCCTTGATGCGCTCAAAGCCGCAGTTGAAAAAGCGACCGGATTGCCGGTACACGACTACCGTGCTGCGCTCAGCGAGCCATCCGATTTTGGAGACTTCATGCACCCGAATAAAAAGGGGAGTATGAATTATATGGATATGCTGAAACGGGATGGCTTTTTGCCTTAAATGCTACCAGGTATTTTCCAGATCTTTAGGTTCATAGCGATGGTCGCGCGCTACATAATAACTGGCTTCGCTCGTTTTTTTACGAAGTTGCATGCTCGATGCCCCGAACTTCCTTGCCAGCCAGGCGATCGGGGTAAGGAACAGGTAGAAAACTGCCGAAAGCAATACGCGGCCATTGAACCACCCCAAACCCCTTGCCAGCAAGGTCCAGCCCTGGTGGATTTTTGTGGCAGCCCAAGGCGAGAGCGCGCCCAATACACCCACGGCCAATGCACCGCGTAGGAGCCAGGGGTTTTTCAGCCAAAAGAACAGCACCAGCAGCCCCGCCGTGATGACAAGACAGGATTCCAGCGATTTTAAGCGTTTTTCCATATCAAAACAAGGTGTAGATAAATGGTGCAACGGCGCTTCCGCCACCAATCACAAGCAAAACGCCTAGCAATAGCAGCACCACGATGATCGGCGCCAGCCACCATTTTTTACGCGCTTTCATGAATTGAAACATTTCTCGCAAAAACTCCATGGTGAATATTTATAATGTGGTCAATGTGATTAATGTGGTCAATGTGATTAATGTGGTCATTTGGGGTCATTGGGTCATTGAGGTCAATGGTTAGTCGAGGACAAATTCTTCCTTCCAGCCGTCTTTTTCCATCCATTCGGGCTGTTTTTTCTTGTCAAAAAGGAAATTTCCAACCACAAGGTAATCCATTTCGGTGCGCATAAAACACCGAAACGCATCTTCCGGAGTGCAGACAATGGGTTCGCCCCGCACGTTGAAGCTGGTATTCACAATAACGCCCATACCCGTCAGTTTTCGGAACGCCTCGATGAGGTTCCAGTAACGAGGGTTGGTTTCCCGATGAACCGTCTGTATGCGGGCCGAAAAATCAATGTGTGTGATGGATGGCATATCAGAACGCAGATGGTACAGTTTTTCGCGCACCGCGAGATCGTCGTACCCCTCCGGGACGGGTACGCATCGATCTGCACGAACGGGCTGTACCAACAACATATACGGTGAAATGCCTTGAAAATAAAAGTACTCCGCCACGTGTTCTGCCTGCACAGAGGGAGCAAAGGGCCGGAAACTCTCGCGGTACTTAATTTTCAGGTTGAGTTTTTTCTGCATTTCCGGGTTGCGCGGGTCACCGAGAATACTGCGGTTGCCCAAGGCGCGTGGTCCAAATTCCATGCGACCTTGCACCCATCCCACTACATTCCCCTCGGCAAGCAGCGAGGCCGTCTTTTCGGCTAAATCCTCAAAACTTGCAAACTGCTCGTAAGGGGCAGTGTATTTCCGGGCCACGAGCAGCACATCGTGGTCGCCAAATTCAGGGCCAAGATAAGACCCTTGCATATCGTCGAGTGAAGGGGCGGTTTTGCGGGCTTGATTGAAATAGATGTGTTGTGCAGCCAATGCCGCGCCAAGCGATCCGCCTGCATCGCCCGCAGCCGGCTGGATGAAAACCTCCTCAAAAATGCCCGACTTTTGGAGTTTACCGTTGGCGACACAGTTGAGCGCAACCCCTCCGGCAAGGCAGAGGTGGCGGGCGCCCGTTAGTCGCTTGGCTTCCTGCGCCATACGGATCACCACTTCTTCGGTGACGCGTTGGATGGCAAGACCGAGGTTGCAATGCCAGGCCTCAATGGGATCTTCGGGCTGACGCTTTGGGAATCCAAAAAGCCGTTCCCAATCCTTGTCACGCACCATCCGCAGTCCCGTGGCGTAGTCGAAATAGCGCTGATCGAGCCAAATGGAACCGTCGGGCCGGGCATCCACCAATTCCTCCAGGATCACTTTCACATAACGGTCCACGTCGGGCGATTTTGGGTTGCCGTATGGGGCGAGGCCCATGAGTTTGTACTCGCCCGAATTGACCCGAAAGCCCAAAAAGTAGGTAAAGGCCGAATAAAGCAGCCCCAACGAATGGGGAAACTGCAATTCCCGCAAAATGCTGATATCCTTACCCTGACCGTGGCAAATGCTTGCCGTAGCCCATTCGCCCACGCCATCAACGGTCAGAATGGCGGCATCTTCAAATGGGGAAGGGTAAAACGCGCTGGCCGCATGGGAAAGGTGATGCTCCGGGAAAAGGAGTTTGATCTTACTGGAATCAAACGTTCCTATTTTATTCAGTTCCTCCCGCAATAAGCGTTTGAGGAACATTTTTTCTTTGAGCCAAACCGGCATGCCCGCCAAAAAAGACGAAAGGCCCCGGGGGGCGAAGGCCTGATAGGTTTCCAGCAGGCGCTCGAATTTGAGCAGCGGCTTGTCGTAAAATGCCACCGCGTCCAACTGATCTATGCTCAACCCCGACTCTTGCAGGCAATAGCGTACGGCATTCGTCGGGAAGGCGGGATCGTGTTTTTTGCGGGTGAACCGCTCTTCTTGTGCTGCGGCCATAATAACCCCATCGCGCAATACAGCAGCGGCAGAATCGTGGTAAAAAGCGGATATTCCGAGGATATTCATTCGCCAGTTTTCGTGTTTTGATGCGTGGGCAGCATTTTTCAGACACACTCTAATGATTCCCAAACAATTGCTTTTCAATTTCCTGTTTTAAAAATGCGGCCACCAATTGATTTCCCCGGTCGTTCCAGTGGTATCCATCGTCGGTGCGGGTACATTCACCGGCGGCCTCGGCTTGACGCAAATAAGCGTCCAGACCAGCCGCAAAAGGAAGACCATTGTCCGCACAGAGTTGCGCAAACTGATTGTATTGAGGGTTAAAGCTGTCGGCATCGAACACCAGTAATTTGATGTTGGGCTGTGTCAGCGTTTTCATTTTTTTGTACACCGCATCCGTCATGCGGACGCTGCGTGCGTAGGGTTCGTAGGCCAGATTTTGTTCTCCAATATACTGCTCGGCAGGATGCGCAGGCGTACCAAAGGTTCCGCGCAGTTCTGCTACCCGTTTGAGGATAAAATACAGAAAGTGGGAGTAGGGCTTCACGGTCCGGGGCCATTCAACGGCCAGTTGATGTGTGATACTGCCATCTTCCAGGGTGTAAGGACGGCGCATCCGGACGTGATAGGCGGCGGCCTTTTCCAGTTCCCAATAGTTGTCCATGAAATCATTGCTGCACATTTGCCACACGACAAGGTCCGGCTTTATTTCTGGAAGGTAATGTTCGGCAATGAGATATTCCTGCGTGTTGCTGAACCCTGCTGCACCATAGGCAAAGATTTCAATGGGCAGCGAATCGCCTAGAATCTTGTAAAAGATCTTGTCGTCAGAAGTTTGAGCACAGGCGGTGTACGAGTCGCCAATGAACAAGACCTTTTTCCTGCTGGAATTCGGATCGCCCCATTTTCGAAAACCTTCTTTGCCAAAACTGATCTGGAGCGGGTAGGCATTTCCTCTAAAATCACGCATTTCGCCGGTATGTTGGTAGCCTTCTCTGACGACCCAGCCAATCAAGTCGTGTGGGACACGGTAGTTGTAGGGCGGTGGCGCAGGCGGATCGTTTACGAATTTTGGGAAAAGGCGAAATACAAGTTCCCCAATTAAAAATATCATCAATAACCCGAATAGCATGGCTATAAGTTGAAAGACGAAACGCCTGGAACGGCTGGTGGGTGGATTGGGTGCGGACATAGTTAGGGAAGGGGGGACCAATTTTGGGTTTTGAGTGCGCGAAGGTGCGAAAGGCTATGGTCTTGAGGAAATTTTTGTTCAAGAAATTAGGTTTCCATTGTGTGACCATCGCCGCGTTCAGTAGTCTTTACGGCTCATTTAATATTGAATATCTAAACATGCTTACCATGAAAAAATTTGGATTTTTTGCCCTTTTTGCCGCTATTCTGAGCTTTACTTCCTGCGAAATCCTGCAAGA
>JAUSMG010000427.1 GCA_030645295.1 Saprospiraceae bacterium
AAGTCAACCATTAAGTCAATAGAACCGTTATTGAAACTACATACGGCAGGCATGAAATCCGCAGTAACGATGGGATTCTCCGTCTCATCAACGATCGAATAAGTAGCCGTGGCAGTACAGGTTCCACCCATACTAACGGTAACCGTATAATCGCCCGGAGAAAGTCCGACCAGGTTTTTTGACGTGCTTCCGTTTGACCATATTACACTGGCGGTCAAAGGAGTGACCGTAAGACTTATACTGCCATTGTTTATTACACAAGAGGTTTTACCGACCACATTGGCATCAATGTCAATCGGGATGTCATCATTGGGCACAAAAACCTGCAAATTGGCGGAACAGCCGTTCGCACCGGTTACCACCACGAAGTAATCTCCTCCCGTAATATTGTTCAGGTCCTGAACGGTCTGACCGCTTGACCAGGCATAGGTGTAAGGAAGTACGCCCCCGCTCACGCTCAGGTTGACCGAGCCATTGGGCAGTCCACAATTTGCACCTAAAACTAACGCAGTAAGCTGTGGCTCGTTGGGCGCAAAGGGAACTTCGAAATTGGCAATTTGTATGCAGGAACCGCCGGCACTCACCGTAACAGTATAATTGCCTGGCGCCAGGTTGGCCAGATCTTGTGTGGTAGCGCCATTTGACCAAGTGTAGGTGTAGGCAGGATTGGCTGGTGCAACACTTACGTTGATGTTCCCATTCGGGCTATTGTTGCAAGTGGTACTGGGCAAAATTTGCGCAGTAACATCAATGGGCGGGTTATTATTGGCCACCGTAATTTCGGCTGTACCAGTACAGCCATTCAGGGCGGTGACCGTAACCTGATAAGTGCCTGCAACGATCATGCTCAGGTTTTGCGTGGTCGCTCCGTTGGACCATAGATATGTATAAGGCGTTGGTCCACCATTGACGACAATACTGATTGACCCGTTTGCAAAATCACAGGAGGTATTCACAACCGATGGATTGACGACGGGAGAATTGGGATTGTTGGGCACGTCGAATGTAGCGACCTGGGTACAAGTACCACCCGCGCTCACCGTCACCGTATAACTTCCCTGTGCTACACCGATAAGGTCTTGCGTGGTTGCACCGGTTGACCACGTGTAGGTATAAGCCGGATTTGCGGGAGTAACCGTAATATCAATGCTCCCGTTGGGGCTTGCATTGCAAACCGTATTCGGCATACTGGTGGCTGTGACATTGATGGGCGGGTTATTGTTGGTCACGTCTACTGTAATGGATCTCGTGCAACCATTCGCTCCGGTTACGGTAAGTATGTAGCTTCCTGCCAATACATTGGACAGGTCTTGCGTGGTCGCTCCATTGGACCAGGAGTAGGTGTAAGGCGCTACACCTCCCGATACACTCGCGTCTATACTTCCATTGGCAAAACTGCAAGTGGTTTGGACCGAAGTAGCGCTTGGAACCGGGAAATTGGGATTGTCCGGCACGTTATAGGTAGCCGTTGCAGTACAAGTGCCTCCAGCACTCACCGTTATTGTGTAATCCCCGGGCGGGAGGTTGCTTATGTCTTGCGTGGTAGCGCCATTCGACCAGGTGTAGGTGTAAGGCGGGCCCGCTGGTGCAGCAGTCAGGTCAATGCTACCATTCCCACCGGTACAGGTAGTATTGGCAACAATCACCGAAGTCAGGTTGATGGGCGGGTTGTTGTTCGTAACATCCACGCTTATCTGCCGAGTACAACCGTTTGCAGCGGTCACCGTGAGGATATAGGTTCCTGCCAACAAATTGGAAAGGTCCTGAGTGGTCGCACCATTGGACCACGTGTAGGTGTAAGGCGGTACGCCACCGGTAACGCTTGCATCAATGCTGCCATTGGGGAGGTTACAGGTACTTGGAACGGTGGTTGCCGTTGGGATAGGCAGGTTGGGGCCATCTGGTACGTTATAAGTCGCCACAGCGGTACAAGTGCCTCCTGCACTCACCGTAACGGTGTAGTTGCCAGGAGGAAGCCCTGAAATATCCTGCGTAGTGGGTCCGTTCGACCAGGTATAGGTGTAGTTAGGGTTTGCAGGAGCAGCGCTAAGATCAATACTTCCGTTTCCACCGGTGCATAGCGTATTTGCAACAACCGTTGCAGAAAGGTTGATGGGTGGGTTGTTGTTCCCCACATTAACATTTATAACCCTGGAGCAGCCGTTAGCGCCCGTCACCGTGAGTGAATAGTTGCCCGCTAAAATATTGGCAAGGTCTTGCGTGGTCGCGCCATTGGACCATTCGTAAGTGTAGGGTGCTACACCGCCCGTAACGCTGGCATCGATGCTTCCGTTGGGGAGGTCGCAAGTGCTTTGAACAGAGCTTGCCGATGGATTGGGCAGGTTGGGGTTATCCCCCACATTGAAAGTGGCAACCCGGGTGCAGGTACCTCCTGCGCTAACGGTTACCGTGTAGTTGCCCGGTGGAAGATTCGTCAGGTCCTGATCCGTTGCTCCATTCGACCAGTTGTAGGTGTAGTTTGGGTTTGCGGGCGTGGCCGTTAGGTCAATACTCCCGTTTCCACCTGTGCAGGCAGTGTTTGGCACAGTGGTAGCCGTGAGGGTGATGGGAGGGTCCGTGTTCGGCACGTTTACACTGATCGTTTGCGTACAGCCGTTCGCTCCCGTCACCGTGAGTGTATAGTTTCCGGGTGTAATATTGGCCAGATCCTGGGTCGTTTCACCATTGGACCAGGCATAGGTGTAAGGCGCCACGCCGCCTGATGCATTGGCATCTATACTACCGTTGGCGAGGTTGCAGGTACTACCGGTTGGGGTTGCTGTAGGGACCGGCAGGTTGGGGTTGTCTGCTACGTTGAAGCTGGCCGTTGCAGTACAAGTTCCTCCTGCACTGACGGTTACGGTGTAGTCTCCGGGTAGAAGTCCATTGGGATCCTGTACAGTAGACCCATTAGACCAGATATAGGTGTAGCCTCCAAGCGGGGCCGGAGGGGTTCCGGGTGTGGGCGTGAGATCAATGCTTCCGTTTCCGGAGTTGCAGGAAGTATTTGCCTGAGTTGTACCAGCGAGTGTTATTGGAGGATCCTCGTTCCCAACGAGTATACTCACGGTTTGGGTGCACCCGTTCGCACCGGTCACGGTGACCGTATACGTGCCGGCAATGACATCAGCAAGGTCTTCTGAGGTTTGACCGTCTGACCAAAGGTAGGTATAGGGCGCTACACCGCCTGTAACGGTAGCATTGATACTGCCATTGGGAAGATTACACTTGGTTCGGACGCTTGTAGCAGTCGGGACTGGTAAATTGGGATTATCTGCCACGGTATAAGAGCCCGTAGCGGTACAGGTTACTCCTTGCGTGACCGTAACGGTATAAGTACCCGGTATGAGGTTGGCCAGGTCTTGGGTGGTTTCACCGCCCGACCACATATACGTGTTGTTCGATGCGGGCGTTACACTCAGGTCAATCGATCCATTGCCGTTTATACAAGTGGTATTGTTGACAATGACCGAGGTAAGTGTCGGGGCCGTGATGTTATCGCTTACCGTAGCGGAATTCGTAGCGGTACAACCGTTGTTGTCTGTTACAGTGACCGTGTAGGTACCAGGGGGAACCATACTCAGGTCTTGAGTGGTTTCGCCACCCGACCAAATATAGGAATAAGGTGCGCTGCCGTTGCCCGCGTTGGTGAGGTCAACCGAGCCATTGTTTTGGCCACAGATAGCCGCCACCGTAGTCGAAGAAGGGTTGAGTGTCACCTGAGCTATAACGACCGAGCCAGATACCGTGCCTGCACAGTCAGGGTCAGAATCCAGACTGGTTACACTCACCAGGGAGTAAGTACCGGGTTGGGTTACGGTGATGGTAAAAGGGGAGCTACTGGTTATAATGGCAGGTTGTGGAACGCCATTGATGGCATATACAAATCGCCATTCAGGGTCGCCGGTCAAGGTAACAGTAAGGTCAATGGAGTTGCCGGAGCTGGTACAAAGAACGCCTGATCCTGAAAGGGTTGCCGTTGGTTTTGGAAGCACTTCGACCGTTATGCAGGACTGGTCGGGATTGGAAAAACACTGGTTGGAGGTTGTTACACACAAGGTGGCTGTTCCGCTGAAACCTGTGGCCCAAGTTACCGTGATATCTCCATTATTATTGTTACCGCTTAAGGTACCTGCATTGGAAGGATTGAGCGTCCAGGTGTACGTGGTGGCGCCATTTACCGGAGGTACTTCATAATTCGCAGCAGTACCCTGGCAAAAGGGCGATGGCCCGGTTACTACACCAGGATCATCTGGCGCAAACCCTTGGGTGGAACCTTCCAGCACTTGTATCTCATAATCGCAGACGTTGCCGGCACAGCCGTCGATCACAAACCAATATACCTGACCAACTACAAAATCATTAGCGGAAAGTTGGAACGGGTCATCAGTGCAAGAACATTGTGCATCCATCAAACCATCAGTACACCAGCCACCGGGAGGAGGGAAGGCAGGGCAAGTGGCATAAATAGCCGCTTGCAAGCCCTGTTGACCACCCGGATCACAGTCAGATGGGGTGATTTCCAGGGTAATGGTGGTTGTGCCGGCAAAAAAGCCAAACCACTCATCATTGTTCAATTGCCAGCCTGGGCAGCAAGGGTAGTTCCGTGGCTGATTGCTGTTGTTGATTTCGGTGCAGTAATCATCCAAACTTTCACAAATAATTGGGTTGCCACAGTTACTGCCAGAGTTCGGGAAGCCTGGTGGTGGGCAGACTTGGCCAAAAAGAACTTGAGAAAAATGGAGGAAAGACAGTGTAAGTAGTATTAAGTAGAATAACCGCATGAGCAGAATCTGGTTTAATCAATTAAGTGCCTGTTCGCCAGATAAGGGCATCGGGCGATTGTAATCGGCTTCCAGCATATGCGACCATTAGATTTGAATGCGATACGCCGCAGGAATAATCTTGTCTTCAGTAAATTTTAGGAGCCGTAAATATAGGAAAGTATGTCTGATATCAAGATTCTTTTTGGCAAAAAAGACAGTACGCCACTTATTAATCAGTAAAATTTGGCATTTGGGGCATTTGGGGGGGGGGGATTCTTGTTAAGCGGGTATTGCATTAAAGCCAAATCACCTGATCTCTGTATCTAAAGCCTTCATCACCTGCCCGGCCATTTGCCAGGTAGATTCCATCTGCTC
>JAUSMG010000430.1 GCA_030645295.1 Saprospiraceae bacterium
CTTTGGACCATGGACATTTGACCATGGACTTTGGACAAAGCCAATCACCAATTTACCCGCCGAAGCCTTGGCGAAGGAGGGTCACCAATCACCAATTTACCCGCCATAGCCTTTTCATCCGCCATAGTTTTAACGGAGGCGGAGGCGAAGGTGGGTCACCAACCACCATCATCATCTGCGCCCGAAATGAAGCCGAAAATCTGCGTCGCTTTTTGCCGGCAATTCTAGCGCAACAGTTTGATGGTCAATGGGAATTGTTGGTAGTGGATGATGCTTCCGACGACGCAACGCCTGAGGTGCTCCGGGGTTTTCTGGAAAAGAATTCCGATTGCATGCGGGTACTGCGCATGGTGGAAAAAACCTCGCCAGGCAAAAAACACGCGCTCACACAGGGCATTGAAGCAGCAAAATTCGATCAGATCCTGCTCACTGATGCGGACTGCGAACCGGCCAGCGCGTATTGGCTCGCACATATGTCGGCGATGCTTACGGCAAGGCCGGAAACTGAAATGGTGCTGGGGTATGGGCCGATGTCGGTCGGTGTAAAAGTTCATCGTTCACCGTGCATCGTTCATAATTTCTCCCGTTACGAAACAGCCTCTGTGGCGGTCCAATATTTTTCCTTCGCGCTGGCTGGTATGCCCTACATGGGCGTGGGGCGTAATCTGGCATTTAAACGAGAAGTATTTACCAGAGCAGGAGGCTTTTCTGCGCATGCGCACATCCCTTCCGGCGACGATGACTTGCTGGTAAATGCAGTCGCGAATGCCCGGAATACCGCCATTTGTCTTGATCCGGACTCATTTGTGTATTCCAAAGCGCCCGATAACTGGTCGGCATGGCTTCGGCAGAAACAACGGCATTTGGCAGCGGGTCCGTACTACCAGTGGCAGCATAAACTGGTATTGGGATTGCTGGCGCTTTCGCATACCGGGTTTTATATGCTATTTATAGTGTTGATTTGGGCCGGTATCGCCCCTGAAATTATCCTGGGCGTTTTTCTCCTGAGACTGCTTTCGATCCTGTTTGTTTTTGGAAAAATGCTGCGCGTGTTGCGCGAACCAGATTTGTTTTGGCGAATTCCGGTGTACGATGCGTTGCTGGCAGTGTACTATGGTGCAATAGTGCCATGGCTTTTGATCCGAAAAAGGAGCGTGGAGTGGAGGAGGGGATGATATTGTCACAATACCTGCAAGCAGCGGAACTGGACATTTTGACAATGGACATTAGACAAGATCCAGCAAGTGAATGATTTTCAAGTTTTTAGAGTGCAAATCTAATGTCCACTGTCCAATGTCCAATGTCCAATGGTTCATCATTTTTTTCCAAAAATCGTCTCCTCTACCCAATGACAAATGATATGCCCAAGCAAAATATGCGCTTCCTGAATGCGCGGGGTATTGGTAGAAGGAACGTTCAGCAACACATCACAAAGCGAGGCCATATTGCCACCGGATGCGCCTGTGAGGCCGATAACGAACATGGCTTTTTCTTTGGCCATCTCAATGGATTTCAGGATGTTGGGGGAATTCCCGGAAGTGCTGAGCGCCACCAGAACATCGCCGGACCGACCTGCGGCTTGTATCATTCGGGCAAACACCACATCGTAACCGTAATCATTGGCCACTGCCGTTACATAGGAGGAATTGACGTGCAACGCTTCGGCGTAAAGTGGATCCCGGTCGAGATAAAATCGTCCGGAAAGTTCTGCCGCAATATGCTGCGCATCCGCTGCGCTGCCGCCATTACCGCAAAATAGCGCTTTGCCCCCATTTTGGAAGGAATTGACCAATATTTGGGCTGCACGCGCTATTTTTTGTGCAAAAACTTCGTCAGTCAGCATAGCCTGTTTGACTGCGATGCTCTCAGAAATTGAATTTTGAATTAGTTTGTTCATCATCATTTGAAAAAACTTCCTGAATCTTGTCGTGTCATGTTACAAACCGAACGACTTTTCCTGGTTCCAGCCAATTTGCCATTGCTAGAAGCCATTGCCGATGAAGATTGGTCTGCGCTTTCTACCCTGTTGGGCGGAGTTGATTTTGCTGAACATTGGTTGCACTTCCCGGAGGCGATGATCTGGATGCGCGATTTTTTGCGCGAACACGAGGCCGACCTTGGCTGGTGGAATTTTCTCATCGTGCATCGTCGTGATGTACGGCTTATCGGTACTTGCGGTTACAAAGGTACGCCGAGCATCGCGGGTGAAGTTGAAATTGGCTATGAGATTGCGGAAGCCTATCAAGGTCAGGGACTAGCCACCGAGGCAGCCCGGACTTTGGTGGAAAATGCGTTCTCGCACGACTCGGTGAAACTAATAACGGCACATACTTTGGCCGAAAAAAATGCGTCCAACTTTTTGCTCCAAAAGATTGGTTTTCAGTTCATTGGGGAGCACATTGACATAGAGGACGGGAAGATTTGGGAATGGCGGCTGGAAAAGAAGTGACAGCCATCCTACCCGCCAGGGTTTACTACGCGCACATCATCACTGGAATCGGTGACGATGCAGTGGTCCGCAGAAAAAAAGTGTTCAGCAAAATTAGACAGAAAAGAACCGCCCTCGGTTAGTGAGCTTTTTGCTTCTTTTGCGGAGCGAAATCGTCGAAACAGTTTTTCCAGCGCGATACTATCTTTTAAATGAACATCAAAGACATAACCTCCACGGGCTTAAAAGCCACTCGTGATGGCTTCGGCCAGGGCCTTCTAGAAGCTGGCCGCCAGAATCCCAATATTGTCGGCCTGACCGCCGACCTCATGGAAAGCCTGCAAATGCAGCATTTTCAAAAAGAATTTCCGGAACGTTTTTTCCAAATTGGCATTGCTGAAGCCAATATGATGGGGATTGCGGCAGGGTTGGCTACTGCGGGGAAAATTCCATTTACGGGGACATTCGCCAATTTTTCTACAGGCCGTGTGTACGACCAGATCCGGCAAAGCATTGCTTACTCGGATAAAAATGTCAAAATATGCGCCTCCCATGCGGGCGTGACCCTTGGCGAAGACGGCGCTACCCACCAGATACTGGAAGACATTGGGATGATGCGGATGCTACCGGGCATGACGGTGATCAATCCATGCGATTACCACCAGACCAAGGCTGCCACGATGGCCATTGCCGAACATCATGGTCCGGTTTACCTGCGTTTTGGTCGCCCGGCATGGCCTATGTTCACTGAAAATTTGAAATTTGAGATCGGGAAAGCCCTGCTTTTAGCCTCCGGTACCGATGTGACTATTTTCGCCACCGGGCATTTGGTCTGGACGGCCATTGAAGCAGCCCAGGAACTTGCCACTCAGGGTGTATCCTGTGAGGTCATCAACATCCACACCATAAAACCGCTTGACAATGAGGCCATTCTGGATGCTGTGAGCAAAACCCGCGCTGTGGTCGTGGCAGAGGAACACCAACGTAACGGCGGTCTCGGAGATGCCATCGCCAATTTGCTGGTCCACAAACTTCCGGTACCAATGGAATACGTTGGGGTGAATGACTCCTTCGGCGAAAGCGGCAAGCCCGCAGAACTTTTGGAAAAATATGGTCTCGGTAAAAAGGACATCCTCTGGGCCGTGAAGGATGTGTTGGAGCGGAAGTGATTTTGAATTTACGATTTACGATTTACGATTTACGATTATTTTGATTCGAAGAAGACAAGTTCCATGCCTTTTTCGGATCAAAAAAATCGTAAATCGTAAATCGTAAATCGTAAATCGTAAATCAACTACGCTTCTTCCTCCTTCAACTTCCCTTCTTTTTCTAAATATTCTTTCACCCAGGCTGTAGTGACCGATTTTGGTCGCTCCAGCGGGAGGTTCAAGGCTCGTGCCCAGCAAAGCGCTGCCAGGACACCAAGGCCGCGGCTCACACCGAACAGCACCGTGTAGAAATTGTATTGCGTCAGGCCATAGTGTATGAGTATCGCACCAGAGTGCGCGTCAACGTTGGGCCAGGGATTTTTTACTTTACCCAGACTGCTGAGGATGGGCGGTACAACATCAAAAATCTTCCATACCACTTTCACCAGATCATCGTCGGGCACGTTGTCTTCGCAGAATTGTCTTTGAGCCATGTAGCGGGGATCCGGTTTGCGCAGCACTGCGTGGCCGTATCCGGGTATAACGCGTCCGCTGGCCAGGGTGCTTTTTACATACTCACTGATCTGTTCCCGGCTGGGTTTTGGTGTGCCAAGCGTATCCACCATTTTCTGAATCCAACGGATAACTTCCTGATTAGCAAGCCCGTGCAGCGGCCCTGCGAGTGCATTCAGCGAGGCAGAGAACGAGAGGTAAGGGTCGCTGAGGGTAGAGCCAACCAAATGGCAGGTGTGCGCCGAGGCATTCCCGCCTTCGTGGTCGGCGTGGATGGTGAGGAAAAGACGCATGTAGTCTTTGAATCCATCGTCATCGTAGCCTAACATGTGCGCAAAGTTGCCGCCCCAGTCGAGCGATATATCGGGGAGCAAATGGTCGCCCTTGTGGTATACACGGCGGAAAATATAGGCAGCAACCCGCGGAAGCCTTGCGACAAGGTTCATGGTGTCTTCATAGGTTGCATCCCAATATTCGGAGCGGGTCATGCCCATGGTGTAGCGTTGAGCAAACACACTGGTATTTTGCATCGCCATCACCCCTACCGAAAGTTGGGTCATGGGGTGTGCATCCACGGGCAGGGCCTCTATAGAGCGGAACACATGTTCGGGCACATTGGCACGGCGTACCCAGTTTTCAGTGAGCCATTTTACTTGCTCCGCCGTAGGGATCTCTCCGACCAGCATGAGCCAGAACAGACCTTCGGGGAGCGGTTCTTTGCCGTTTTTAGCGCGCGGAAGTTTTTCACGAAGTTCAGGGATGGAATAGCCGCGGAAGCGAATTCCTTCTTCGGGATCGAGCAGGGAGGGTTCCCAGATCATACTGGTGATATCGCGCATGCCACCGTACGCTTGCTCGAGTGCCACGTCATCAATCTTCACACTTCCGTGTGCCTGAAGTAGTTCTTTCACCTCTTTGGAGAGGGCTTGTGCTTTTTCGGAAAAAAGTTGTTTGAGTAAATCCATGGAGAAGTAGTCGGAGTATATGGTTAAGGCGTAGTTTGCAAAGGCTTTTTAAATTTTTGGCAAAGTTAGAACAAGACAACTGCCTTATTTTCCGAAAGTTCAAAAGAATGGAAAGTTTTGCGTTGTCAAAAACACAAGCGACTTTCGCCTTTGAAATTTCTAAGGAACGCGGTCGAAATAAAGTAACAGTTTTGGGGTGGCGTTTTTGTCTCTGTCGAGGCGCGAGGAGGGCATTTAGTGGGGCTAAAAAACCAACGAGCAACGAAGAGAGAGGCAAAATAAGGCCGCCAAAACTGTTACTTTATTTCGACCGCGTTCCTTACCTTTCCCAAAACAAAATATATCACCATGTTCGGACGAAAACAAAGCGGTGGATTACGTATCTCCCCAATGATCATTGTTGCGATTGTAATGGCAGGATTTGCATTGTGCAAATACTACGGCCAAAGTTCTGTTAACGATATCACCGGCGAGAAACAACACGTTTCCATGACGCCAGAACAGGAAATTGCCATGGGGCTCCAGAGTGCACCCCAAATGGCAGAAGAAATGGGTGGGTTGAGTAGAAACCAGCAGGCCACCGCCATTGTCAAGCAGATCGGACAAAAAATAGTACAGAACTCCGCAGCCTCCAAAACCCCGTACCGGTATGATTTTCACCTGCTTGCGGATCCACAAACCGTCAATGCCTTCGCGTTGCCGGGCGGACAGGTTTTTATCACAGAAGGCTTGCTTTTTCGGCTAACGGAGGATGGGAAAACACTCAGCGAGGACATGCTGGCAGGCGTATTGGGTCACGAGGTTGGCCATGTGGTGGCGCGTCATAGCGCGGAAAGACTTGCACAAATGGAATTGGCGCAAGGCATCACCGGGGCCGTCACAATGGCTACTTATGACCCTTCCAATCCCAATTCCGGCTATATCGCGCAATCTGTGGCCAATATGATCCAACTTAAATATGGCCGTGATCAGGAACTTCAGAGTGATAACCTGGGGGTTCGTTTTATGCTCGAATCAGGTTACGGTCCTGAAAACCTGATCACGGTAATGGAAATACTCAAACAAGCCTCCGGACCCAATCGTACCCCCGAATTTCAAAGTAGCCACCCCGACCCGGAAAACCGGAAAGAAGCTATACAGGCAGCCATTGAGGAGTGGCGGGGGAAATTGGGGAGGTAGACGTTGGACTTTGGACTGAGAGACGTTGGATTTGTTACCAGCCCTTGTCCAAAGTCCAACTGTCCAAAGTCCAACAGTCCGACAGTCCGACAGTCCAACAGTCCAAAGTCCAATAGTCCAAAGTCCAAAGTCCAACAGTCCAATAGTCAAAATTCATGCATAACATCACCGTAATCGGAAGCGGCACCATGGGCAACGGCATCGCCCACGTATTTGCCCAAAATAACTTCAACGTGACGCTCGTAGACGTAGCGGCCTCGGCGCTCGACAAGGCGCTTGCTACCATTGGAAAAAATCTTGACCGTCAAATTACCAAGGGCGCCCTCAGTGAAGCGGAAAAAGCCGCCACCTTGAAGCGCATCCATCCAATGACCGATCTTCGGCAGGGGGTAGCCAGTGCTGATCTGGTAGTGGAAGCGGCCACTGAAAATGTCAGCTTGAAACTTAAAATTTTCAGCGACATAGACCAACATGCTCCGCCAGCCGCCATCCTTGCCACCAATACTTCGAGTATCAGCATCACGCAAATAGCAGCTGTAACCCAGCGCCCCGCACAGATTATCGGGATGCACTTTATGAATCCGGTGCCGGTGATGAAACTGGTAGAGGTGATCCGTGGATACGCTACGGCAGACGATGTATGTCAACGGATCATGGACCTGTCCAAACAATTGGGTAAAGTCCCGGTGGAAGTGAACGACTACCCCGGTTTTGTGGCCAACCGAATCCTGATGCCCATGCTCAATGAAGCGATTTACGCACTTTACGAGGGCGTCAGCGATGTGGCAGGCATTGACACGGTGATGAAACTCGGTATGGCGCACCCGATGGGACCACTTCAACTGGCGGACTTTATCGGGTTGGATGTATGCCTCTCAATCCTTCGGGTGTTACAAGATGGTTTTGGCAATCCCAAATATGCTCCTTGTCCGCTATTGGTCAATATGGTAACCGCCGGAAAACTTGGCGCCAAAAGTGGAGAAGGGTTCTATGCCTACTCCTCGGGATCGAAGGAATTGGTGGTGGCGGAGCGGTTCCGTTGAGATGAGATTTGTTGTATTTTGAGACATTAAGCCGAGTGTGTCATCCTGAGCGAAGCGAAGGATCTGACAAGACAACCCGCTTTCTTATGCAATCGCTTGAGCATAAAGTTATTGTCTACGACGACGCCTGCCCGATGTGCCAGGCCTACACTGCTGGTTTCATCAAGGCAGGCTGGCTGAAAGAACGCCGGGGATTTGCCAATGTCAGCCCTGAGCTGCTCGCTAAAATTGACTTTGACCGGGCGCGCCATGAGATCCCCTTGCTTGATACCAAAACAGGTGAAGTCACCTACGGTCTCAGCGCCCTTTTCCTCATCATTGGCGAGCGGATGCCCATTTTCAAGCCCTTGTTCCGCAGCCGCTGGTTTCGTCCGTTGTTGTATCCACTGTATCAGATCATCACGTACAATCGCCGCATCATAGCTGGCAGTGGCACACCCAAAACGGGATGCGATTGCGCGCCGGATGTCAATTTGTTTTACCGCTGGTTGTATATTTCCCTGGCTGTAATGGGCGGCGCGGCGCTTTCTTTTCCGATTTGGGAACAGGGTAGGATGGCTGGAAATACCTTCATAATCAGCCATTTAGCCATTCTCCTCGCGGTTGTTTTTGTTCCCAAACGCCTGGACTTTGCAGGACATTGGGCAACGGTTTTTCTGGGTACTTCTTTTGTGTTGAGGGTGATGCCCGGAGGGGAATGGTTGGCGGCAGGGTTGGCGCTTGGTTTGGGTGGCTGGATGTGGTGGAGGAGGTGGGATAAGGTCTGGTGAAGTACAGCATCTCCCGCTGCTCACGGCATCTATTTTCTCGAATTACTTTCAGGCCAGCAATCCGTTCGGTTGAAATTTGTGGTACAAGGGTAGGAATGCGCCAA
The DNA here is from genome assembly GCA_030645295.1 of Saprospiraceae bacterium. Classification (GTDB taxonomy): domain Bacteria; phylum Bacteroidota; class Bacteroidia; order Chitinophagales; family Saprospiraceae; genus M3007. Next base: position 8,151 of record JAUSMG010000430.1, read on the forward strand.
TCTTTTCGTCCTTTGCGAATTCTAAACCCATCGCATGGACTTAAGAAGAATCGCCTTTTTTGCCGGACCGCTGCTTTTCGCGCTGATCGCGTTTGCACCTGCACCTTCCGGAATGCCCTGGCCGGCACAGATCACCGCCGCCATTACCCTCTGGATAGCAGTCTGGTGGATCACGGAGCCCATTGAAATGGCGGCTACCTCGCTGCTGCCGCTGGTATTGTTGCCTTTGGCGGGGGTGGCTTCCCTCAAAACCGTCGCAGCGGAATATGGCAACGAGATCATTTTTCTGTTCATGGCCGGCTTTTTCATGGGCAAGTCCATTGAACGCTGGCAACTGCACCGCCGCATCGCTTTGCGCATGGTATTGTGGATCGGTACAGATCCATCCAGGACGGTGCTGGGATTCATGGCCGCTTCTGCATTTATATCGATGTGGATCTCTAATACGGCAACAGCAGTGATGATGACCCCGGTCGCCATTGCCGTCGCTGCACAAAGCGAGGGAATGGTGGGACAAAAGAACTTTTCCAGATCGCTCTTGCTCGGCGTGGGCTATGCCTGTTCCATTGGAGGACTTGCCAGTATGATCGGTACGCCTACCAACGCCATTTTTGTAGCCTTTGCACAACAAAATCTGGGAGAGACCGTCACTTTTGGCAAATGGCTCTTGTTCGGCGTCCCCTTTGCATTCACCCTGCTTCTGGTATGCTGGAAATTGCTCGTGTGGATGTTTCCGGTAGGGCAGAATGGTTCAAAAGGTATTGACAGT
>JAUSMG010000431.1 GCA_030645295.1 Saprospiraceae bacterium
GATCAAAGATCCTTCAATTCGGCCACGAGTTTCTGGAGCGTATCCTTCGCATCTCCAAAAAGCATCTTGGTTTTTGGGTGGAAGAACAATTCGTTTTCGATGCCTGCGTAACCTGCGCGCATGGAGCGTTTGAGCACGATCACATTTTTTGCATCCCAGACTTTCAGCACCGGCATTCCGTAGATGGGGCTGCTTGGATCGTTTTCGGCGGCAGGGTTCACCACGTCGTTGGCGCCCACAATGATCACTACATCGGTGGAGTTCATGGTCGGGTTGGCGTCTTCCATTTCCACGAGTTTCGGGTAAGGCACGTCGGCCTCTGCGAGCAACACGTTCATATGGCCCGGCATACGGCCTGCCACCGGGTGTATGGCGAAACTAACTTCAACCCCTTTTTCTTCGAGTTTTTTCTCCAATTCGTGGCAGATGTGCTGTGCTTGTGCCACTGCCAGACCATAGCCTGGTACAATGATCACCTTGCCCGCGTAGGCGCACAAAATGGCCGTGTCGGTCAGGCTGATCTCTTTTACCGTTTGGTCGCCGCTTGCACCTTTAGCGCCTGCTGCGCCACCGCCGCCAAAGGAGCCGATGATCACATTGAGCAAGGACCGGTTCATGGCTTTGCACATCAAAACGGTCAGGATCGTACCGGCGGAGCCCACCAAAATACCGCCCGTGAGCATGATGGGGTTGTTGTACAAAAAGCCGCCAAATGCCGCCGCCATACCCGTGAGTGAGTTGAGCAGGGAGATCACCACCGGCATGTCCGCGCCCCCAATGGGCATCACGAACAACACGCCGTACAGCAGGGAAAGTACCAGCAGGATCCATAAGACGGAGCCGCCCAGCATGGCAGGCTGCATAACTGCCAGGACCAAAACGACCACGATCGCTGCCAAAAGCAACAGGTTGAAGTAGGTCAGGGCTTTGGAAGAAACGTCTTTGATCTTTTCATCCAGCTTGCCATACGCCACGATGCTGCCGCTGAACGACACGCTGCCGATGATCAGTCCGAGGAACACGATGAGCAAATAGCCCGCAGAGCCTTCCGGGTGCGAGTGATATTCGACGAGGGAAATAATGGCTGCACATGCGCCGCCCATGCCGTTAAAAAACGACACCATTTGCGGCATGGCGGTCATTTTGACTTTCATGGCCATCATCCAGCCGATGACGGTGCCGACGCCCATGGCGCCGATGATCCAGGGGATGTTGCCGATGGGCTGGCCGTCTTTTTGGTGAAAAAGGATGGTGGCGAGGATCGCTATACCCATGCCGGCTGCAGCCAGCAGGTTGCCTTGACGGGCGGTATCCGGGCCGCTCAATTGCTTGAGACCAACGATGAAGGTGATCGACCCGATGAGATAGGAGAGTTCTAGGAGAAAGGTGGACATCATTTCTTTTTCTTAAACATTTGAAGCATTCGGTTGGTGACCACAAAGCCACCGACCACGTTGAGGGTGCCGAGCAGAACGGCCAGGAAACCCAGGATCAGGGCCAGATAATCATCGGAGTGGGCATGGCCCATGACGATGATGGCACCAATGATCACTACGCCGTGAATGGCGTTGGCGCCCGACATCAGCGGGGTGTGCAGGATGGCCGGCACATTGGAGATTACCTCGATCCCCAGCAGAATACTGAGGATGACGATGTAGATAGTTTGTTGATTTTCAAGAAAAAAACTTGCCATAGTTAAGACGTTGGACTGATTGACGTTGGACTCGTTGACGTTGGACTGATTGATGCTGGCTTTTATTGGTGCCAGCGGAAGTCAATATAAATTTTCGAAAGAACTTGTGAACCCTGCTTCGGGTAATATCTGCTTCAGATGATGCTTCAGGTGTTCCCCATAATCGGCCATAATAAACGCTAGCGTAAAGGGATTAGAACCATCGATTGAAATGGTGTTTTCCAGTTTTTCGGGTGGCGTATTTTGAATAATGTGTGCCAGGTGCCGGTTAAAATATTCCCACAAAGCAATGATCTCCAACCAATTCGCCGTATTATAACCCTGTGCTTCAACCCAAAAATTCTGGGCATAGCCCACGAACTCCACATGGTTTTCGGCTTGCATCGTGCGCACAAATTTGTGCTGGTTGTTGCTGGCCGAATCGATCAAGTGGCCAAGAATTTCCTTCTTCGACCATTTTTCCGGGTGAAGTTTTGCCGATGCCGAATCGTCGGAAATCTGCCGAAGCAAAGACAAGGCTTTTTCGATCGTTTCAAGGAGGTGCCGGGCAATTGAATTCATGGTTATTACACTTAAAATCTGCCACTAATTGCACGAATTTTCACGAATCAGCATTAGTGAAAATTCGTGCAATTAGTGGCAAAAAATATCTTTCATGCCGTTGTTGGCGTCCCCGCCAACAGCACTTTAATATCCCAAATATCCCAATATCCTAATTTCCCATTACAGATTTGACCCGCTCGCTCACCACTTTTCCTTCGTGCGCCACACAGGTCGCCGCGATGATATCGTCCTCAAAATTGAGCGTGAGCTCATTCTTGATCATCATCAGTTTCAGGAAGTTGACAATGTTTTTGCCAAACATCACGCTCGCATCTTTACTCACTGAACCTGCCAGATTGGAGTCGCCGATGATCGTCACGCCATGTGGATGGGTGGTTTTACCATTCTCTGTCAGTTCGCAGTTGCCGCCGGTGGAGGCAGCCATATCCACGATTACTGCGCCGGGTTTCATGGCCGCTACGGTTTCTTTTCGGATTAGCACCGGGGCTTTGCGGCCCGGGATCTGTGCCGTGCAAATGATCACATCGGCTGCCATGGCTTTTTCGTGAATGAGTTGTGCCTGACGCTGTTTGAATTCTTCGGTCTGTTCCACGGCATAACCGCCGGCGGCTTTGTCGTCCACCGCGCCTTCCACTTCTACGAATTTAGCGCCAAGACTCATCACCTCTTCTTTGGCAGCGGCCCGTACGTCGAAGGCTTCGACCACGGAACCGAGGCGTTTGGCCGTTGCAATGGCCTGAAGTCCGGCCACACCAGCACCGAGGATGAGGACTTTAGCGGGCTTGATCGTACCTGCCGCGGTCATGAACATGGGGAAGAAAGTCGGCAAATGCGCTGCCGCTGTGAGCACAGCTTTGTAACCGCCTACCGTCGCCATCGAAGAAAGCACGTCGAGTGCCTGTGCGCGTGTGCTACGCGGTGCCATGTCGAGGCTGAACCCGGAAATGTTCGCTTTGAGCAGGTTTTCCACCGCTTCGCGATTGCCAAGCGGGTTGAACTGTCCGATGACGATTTGTCCGGCGGACATTTTGGAAATTGCAGTCGTAGGGAGTGGATGGATTCTGGTCAACACATTCGCGTTCTTCAAAACCGCATCAATGTCGGCAATTTGTGCCCCTTGAGCCTCGTAACTTGCATCGTCGTAAAAGGCCGTTGCGCCTGCGCCGCGTTCTACAAGGATTTTGTCAAAGCCCAATTTGGTCAGGGCGGAGAGGGAGTCTGGGGTGACGGATACGCGTTGTTCGCCGTCGCTTTCTTTCAGGATGCCAAGTGTCATGGACAGTGGTGATTCGTTTATTGGTGATTGGTTTATTGGTAGAGTGGTGATTGGTGATCACTTTTTCGGAGGCCGAAAGTAGTACGTTTTCCAAAAGTCAGAAATTGTTTCCAAAATTTGCGTCATGGAAATCAAATTTTCTTCCGTAGCAACTTCTGAAGAAGTAACACAAATACTTGATTTACAGGCGAAAAATCATGTTTCCAACGTTTCGCCTGCTGTGGCACAGGAACAAGGTTTTGTCACCGTTAAGCACAATCCCCTGGTGTTGCAGCGCATGAATCAGGCCGCGCCGAGCATAATCGCCAAGGATGGCGACCGCGTGGTGGGCTATGCGCTGGTGATGCCCCGCAGTTTTGCGGCAGACATTCCGGTCCTGCAACCAATGTTCGATCTACTCGACACGCTGTCCTGGCACGGCGTTCCGCTGCGCGACAATTCCCGCTGGTTCGCGATGGGTCAAATCTGCGTGGCCGAAGGCTACCGGGGCATGGGCGTTTTTGATGGGATGTATCAGCAAATGAAAGCAGTGTGTCAGGTGGATTATGATTTTGTCATCACAGAGATCGCCGAGCGAAACCTGCGCTCCATCCGGGCGCATGAACGCGTGGGTTTTGAGACCTTGTATACTTTTTCGGATCCGGTGGCGGGGGAGGATTGGCGGGTGGTGGTCTGGGATTTTTAGAGGTGCTTTACCAAATCCCCGGAATCAGACATTTGACCCGCTTCTCGTAGTCCAAATACGCCTTCCCGAACTGCTTCCGCAGTTTTTTCTCTTCAAAATATATCCCGAAAGGCAGATAGACCAGCACGCTTATCAAAAGCAACAGGTTAGATATTTTGGGAAATACGAGCAGAATTCCCAGCAACAACAAGATCGTGCCGAGGTATAAGGGGTGCCGCACGAAAGCATTGAGCCCCGAAGTATTGAGGCTGCTATGGTTTGGAAGCGCATTTTTTTGCTTCAATTGTTGAATGCCCGTGAATTCCCCCAGGTCATATTGCTGCATGGAACCCAGGATAAGCCAGGCTCCGAGCACCACAAAAAGAAGGGACATTCCATTCGTCCAGGCGTTTTTTTCGAACAAAAACGGTGTTGACCACTTCGCCATCCATCCCAGCAAAAGGAGCAACAGGAAGGCTGCCAATAGATTGTAGATCAATCTATAGTAACGATATTTTGGACCCATTTGGGCTGAAAACCAGGACTTTACTTTATCAGCTGCCAGTATGCTGTGCAGGGCAAAATAGGCGAGAAACAGGGTAAAGGCGAGGAGCTGGGATGTGAGGGACATTGGAATTCTAAAGAAAGAAAGAAAGGTATAATAATTTTACGAATTTGCTATATATCACTATACCGTTTTCAACCGTCGATTTGATGTAAATACCAGATGGAAAGTTTTACATTGATCTTATTGACCTCGACGAAAATTATTGCTTCACAAATTTCCCCAAAAACACCCGCTCGCCCGCCACCACTTTCAGCGCAAAAACGCCCGGCGGGAATCCCGTCAGATTCAGCGTATGAGATTTGTCAATCCCGACTTTCTCGGGATTGACAAATCTGACGCATCGCCCGGCGACATCGAACAACTGCACGGCCAGCGGCTCGGCGGCCGCGTTTTCCGGCAGTGCAATTTTCAGGAAATCGGTTGCCGGGTTGGGCCAAACGGAGATTTCGCCAGCGAAAACTTCCTGCGTCGGCACAGCACAGGCGGCTTCAATTTCCGGAACGGAGTTGCAGCCGGGGGCATTGCCGGAGATGAAAGCGGTGCCGCCATTTTCGAGGTATTCGCATATTGGCTGAGTGTTGCAGAGGGAAAGTAGGGAGTTGTTTGAGATAATTACCTCTGTTATCGTTGCAGGGTCAATATTGTCCAAACCGCTCAGGCTCGTCAGGGCATAATTCAACGTAAAAGTGAGGCTGCCCTCGATGGATTGCAGATTTTCCAGCCCATTCAAAGAGGTTATCGAGGTCCAGCCACTACCGGGGCCTCCAATATGTAGGCCACCCCCGATGGTTTGGAGGTTTTCCAACCCGTTCAAAGAGATCATGGATTTTGTGTGTGTAATACTCAGGCCGCCCCCGATGGAATGAAGGTTTTCCAGCCCACTCAAATTTACCAGAGAACTATTTCGCATGATGACAAGATCTTGCCCGATACCCTGGATATTTCCCAAGCCCTCAAGATTGACCAAGGAATTATTGCCCTGAGGATTTCCTCCTGGGCCACCGCCGACATACCGGCCAATCCAGATGCTTCCGGGGATGGTGTCCAATTGCCCCAAAGCAGAAATACTAGCCAAGGAATCGTTTCTGACGATTTCTAGGTTGGCTCCGAGCTTCGCCAGATGACCCAAGCCGTTCAAATTGGCAAGTGCCGCATTGAGGAAAATCTTCAGGCTGCCTCCCACTGTATGCAGACTGTCCAATCCGGACAGGTTTTTCAAAAACAAATTCGTTTTTGGGCTAAACCACGCCAAAGTCTCGCCAATCATCAAATCACCGCCGATGGTAGCAATTCCAATGAGGGAATCCAAGTTCGTAATGCCGCTTCCCTGGATGGTTACGTTCCCCGGGATATCCGTACACCCCGGATAATTAATTTGAAAACTATCAATCTGCCCCTGCGTGGAAAACGTGACATCACCTAATGGGCATTGAGCCGCCAGCCAGGGGCAGCAGGAAAGTAGCAAAAGGGCAAAAGTTGTTTTTTTCATGACAGGATTGTTTTTGAAAGTAAAATCGTTCCAAAATTAGCCGCATCGCGGCGAAACGTCTTTAGAGGATTAAACCAACAGATAATTTGGAAAGGTGCATCGCACCGAAGAATAGCCTCGGTGCGATGCACCTCTTTGTCTTATCCACACGGACGCTACAGACGTTTCGCCGCGATGCGGCTGTAGATTTTACCCTTTGACGAATTTTCCAACAAAGACCCGCTCACCCACCACCACTTTTAGCGTGTACAATCCCACCTCAAACCCTTCGACATCCAGTCGCTGCCCCTCAATGAGCGTCTGTCGGCGCAGCAGTTTTCCCTCCGTGTCGTACACTTCCACTACAAACGTCCCGGTAATTTCCTCCGGCAACTTTACAGTCAAAAACGCGACCGCCGGGTTGGGCGAAACCGTCAATTCCCCGACGATAACTTCCATCACCGTACTGGTCGGGTGTTCGTACGCCCCAATGTCCACCCCTGCGCCAGAGACGCGGGCATTGCCGTCCAGGTCAAGTTCAGACAGGTTGCCCAGATCTACGCCCATATCAATACAGGGACTTCCTGCGCCGAGGCGATAATCGCCCGCGCCGAGGAAAAGCGGATCGAGATTTTGCTTGTCGCTGGGGAGCAGTTGCCCGTCAAGACTTAGATCGCCGATAAGGTTACCGCCATTGGAAGAGAAGGAGACGTCGTTGGTGAGGGTCCGGTAATCCGGATAGCCAGGGTTGTACAGGATGGTGTTTTGGAGGCTGAGGCCGCTTTTGTCGGAAAGTTGGATGCCGCCTCCTGAGTTGCCGGAAACGGTACAGTTGAGGAGTTGGACATCTGGAAAAGAGTCCACCACGAGGACGGCATCGCTGCTGGAATTGCCCGCAATCAGGCAGTTTTCCAAAATCAATTGTGAGCCGGTGGGCATGGCCAATTCGCCAATGTCGTGCTGAAAAAAGTCGAACGCTCCCCGAGTTGGGCTATGGTTATCGAGGATTCGGCAGTTCCGGAAGGTGGCCTTAAAGTCAGAACTGGTCACGTCTATCCATACGCCACCGTTCCCTTTTCCTGCCGAATTCCCCTCAACGAGGCAATTTTCTACCAGAAAATTAGCGAAACTACCCTTGGCGGCGAATAAATCGAATCCACCACAATAGTCGTAGGCATAATTATTCAGGAAGGAACAGTTAGAAATGGTGAAGTCCATTTCGTCGCCGGAGGACAAACATCCGATGTCAAGCCCGCCGGTACTGGCGGCGATATTGTCTTTGAATATGCAATTGTCAACAACGGTAGTTCCATTTGCCGCATTAGCACTGTAGATGCCGGCAACTGCGTAATAAAAAATGGTGTCGCTTGTGTAGTTCTCGCTGAAAGTGGAATTGCTCAGGACAAAAGCCCCCCCATTTCCTCTTTGTACTCCATGCAAACCACTGCCACCTCGGGCAGAATTTTGGAAAAAGAAACAATTGTCCACCAACAGACTGGTATTGTTACCGTCCATTGCAAAGATCAGCCCTCCACCTTGAATTTCTGCGAGGTTGTTTTCAAAGGCGCAATTCAAAACTTCCACTTCGGCGCCGCTTGAGTTCGAAGGAGCCCAAACAAAGACAGCCCCGCCATATTCAAAAGCATGGTTGTCTTTGAAACGGCAGTTTATTACTTTGCCAGATGAATTGTTTGTGTAAATTCCTCCGGCATTGCCTTCAAGGGTTCCATCAAAAGTTGAATTGCCCATAAAATCACAGCCGCTGATGTGAAAAGCGCTGTTGAACAGACTTACAGCCGCGCCAAAATTCGCCCTGTTTTTTTCAAAAAGACAATTTTCCAACTGAATGCCCGTGCCGGGACTCGCGTTTTGCCGCAGCGCACCGCCACCGCCAGTGGCATAGTTTTGCCGGAAAGTGCACCGGGTGATTTTGGGCGAACCGCTCGAAAAAACACCTCCTCCATTGCTTGGGGCCCCATCAGCGTGCCCTCCATCAATATTGAAACCATCTATGATTGTGGCTTTCGAAACGCTTGATGTGATGCTTAGCACATGCTGTACATTGTCGGAGCGGGTGGCGGCCGAAAAGTCGTCATCCACATCATTCCCATTCAGGTCGCCGGAGAGGACGGTAGGGTTAGCGACGGGGTCGCGCTGCCCGGCACTGGTTTCTGTTCCGGCAAAGCCACCGAGGAGTTGGAGGTTTTTGTTCAAGGTGAACGTTGCGGTGGAGGCCCCGCCAGAGGCGGCTGGCTTGTAGGTTCCGGCGGCCACCCAGATTTGGTCTCCTTCACTGGCAGTGGTCAGGGCAGATTTCAGATCCGTGTATGCATCCGCCCAGGAAGCGCCATTGTTCGCTCCAACGGCATCATCATTGACGAATAATCTGTTTCCAAGTGGAAGACCTGACCAGCGGTAGGCGCCACCCTGCGTCGGACTGGTAATATAGCTCGCAGCAAATCCCGTTTTGGCGTCTAAAAACTCCATAGACCAAACCTCTATGTTGGAATCAAAGGTTTCCCAGGTGTCGCCGTCATTGTACGTGACCATGTAGTTGGTCGGACCAGTTACCATGATCCAAGTGCTTCTGGTGCCCGGTACGTACTCGATTTGCGCCCCCCGAAAATTGGCAGGAACCGTGAGTGGCAGTAGTGCCCAGGTTTCCCCGCCGTCGGTCGAGCGGGCGAGTTTTAAGGAGATGTCGCCAAGCGCCAGCCCTGTTTGGCAGTTGCGGAACCCAATAGAAGAAATAAAGCTGGAATTAGTAAGCGGTGTTGAAAATACCTGCCAGGATTTGCCCCGGTCAGCACTTCTGAAAACCCTTTTTTTGGTTGTTCCAAACCAAACGGTGTCGCCCACCACACTGAAAAAGCCCGCGAAGTTGTATATACCTTGACCTTCACCCGGCAATTGTGCAGGCATATTCGGAGCGACAACTTTAGTCCATTGATTGCCGCCGTCGGTGGTAGTGTACACGGAGATTTGATTATTGTAGGTGGTTTCATGGGTGGCGCCATAAGCCATGCCTTCGTTTGCGTTCCAAAAATATATCCCTGCCGGGGTTTCGTTAACTCCAGTAAATCCAGTGGCTTGATGCGTCCAGCTTGTGCCGCCGTCGGTGGTTTTGTAGATTTTTCCTTTGATAGGGTTCTTTTCATCGGCAGTAGTGAGCCATGCGGTTTGCCCGTCCAACGGAAAGATATAAATGGAGTATTGGTCAGAAGACACGCTGGTCAAAGTTCCCGACTGCCAGGTCTGACCGCCATCTGTAGTTCGGGTATATTCGTGGGTAGGGACAAATTGGCTAGAATGCCAGGTGAAGCCCCAAAGTATGTTTTCGTTGACTGGGGCAATGCCTGCCAGGGTTCTCTGGGGAACAGAGATGCCACTGCCCATGCTGGTCCACTGTGCTTCCGTCTTGTTCATGACAAGGCAGAAGGCTATTAATGCGAAGGGTAATAAGTTCTTTTTCATGACGAACATTTTTGGTGTGAAAAATGATTGTTTACGTCACAAAAGTGTACCTGGCCGTACAAGCCAAATGTTACCTATTGTTGCAAAAACGTGTACAGATGTTGCAATGGCGGAGATTTATCCATTACCGTAGTAACATTGCCGGGAATACCACCGTCGCCCAAACGCTGCTGAATGCGTATTTGAACAACGTCGAAAACGTTAACCCCCTGGGCATGGGCTTGGACGCTTTCGCCATTGCGCCTTTTTTTGGCAATTTTATAACTACGGCCAGCAGTGTCGATGATGCGCTCAACCAGGCCGAAACAAGTCTTTCAATCGCTTACCAGAGCATGAATAACCACCGGGACTTACTCAGTGGTCAAGGCTGGAACATTCCGCTCATCAACTATGAAGGTGGAACGAGGCTTCGACTTGATAAAATTCTGAAGATTTAGGTCCGCCGCTTCCGCATTTCTCCGGGAGGTACACCGTAGGCTTCGTGAAATGCCCTCGAAAAGTAGTTGGGGCTGCCGAAACCTGTAGCGTAACTCACCTCCGACACGTTCAGGTCGGTCGTTTCGAGCAAACTCCGCGCTTTTTCCAAGCGCAGGTTAAGGATGAATATCGTGGCGGAGAGACCGGTCAGGGCTTTGATTTTGCGGAATAGGTTGCTGCGGCTCATATTCAGGGCAGTGCACAATTGGAGCATTCCGAAATCCTCATCGTCCAAATGGGATTCGAGGATACGCCGCACTTTTTGCAGGAACAGGTCTTCGGGATTTTTGGCCTTCTCTCCCAGCGTTTGGCCAATGCTGCCGGGCTGCTGGAACCTGGCCTGTAATCGGCGGCGCAATTCCACTAATTTTTCCAGCCTTACGACCAGTTCTTCCTGATGAAATGGCTTGGCGAGGTAGGCATCGGCCCCAAATTTCAAGCCCTCAATTTTGGAAGTCTGATCAGCTTTTGCAGTGAGGAGTATGACCGGGATATGGCTTGTGCGTTCATCTGTTTTAAGGTTTTGGCAGACCTCAAAACCGTCCATTTGAGGCATCATCACGTCGCTGATGACAATATCCGGGACAAGGTTGAACGCCATTTCCAGCCCTTTTTTCCCATTTTGCGCTTTGAAGACTTGATAACTTGCAGTGAGCAAACTGGCGAGGTATTGCATCACATCGGTGTTGTCCTCGATGAGCAGCAGTCGTGGTTTTTCGGCGGAAACATGGGCGGCTTCCAGCTGTGGTGGCAAGGCACTGGCAAAGGGTGCCTCCTCGATTTCCTGAGATGCGAAGCCCAGGTCGCCCATTTGAAACTCCTGTAATGGAGCCTTTCGGCTGACGGGAAAGGTCACGGTGAACGTTGAGCCCTCATTCCTGCCAACGGCGGGACTTTGCGCCTGGATTTGCCCCCCAAGAAGCAAGATCAGTTCTTTCGAGTGTGCCAGTCCAATCCCGGTGCCTTCCATTTGCTGGTTGAGTGAATCGTCGTTCTGATAAAAACGCTCGAAAATGTGTGGTATGTTTTCCTTCGGAATGCCCCGCCCTGTGTCGCTGATCTGGAGGCGGATTTGATGATTTGGTGCATGGATAATGTCGACGAACAACGCTACCTTCCCTCCCGAAGGCGTGAATTTAAGGGCATTTGCCAGCAGGTTGGAGATGATTTTCTGCCATTTGTCCGGATCATAATCCATCTGAAACGCCGCAGTGTCAGTCTCAAAACGCAGTTCGATTTGTTTGCTGGCTGCCAATGATTGGAATGACTCCAGCAGGTATTTGAGGAACAACAAGACGTTTCCTTGAACCATATTCGCCTGCATCGAGCCCGCTTCCACTTTGGAAAGATCGAGCATCTGGTTGACCAGCTTGAGCAAATACATCCCCTGTCGCCGGATGGCTGAGATTCCTTTTTTTTGTTTAATACCTGCCTGGGCTTCAAGTTGAGAAGCTTCACCGAGGATGACGGTAAGCGGCGTTCGGAATTCGTGGGTGATATTGGTGTACAGCCGGCTCTTTACAGCGTCGAGTTCCTGCAAGCGCCGGGCTTCTGCCTTCGCCATCTGGCGTTTGAGTTCGTAACGGCGGATGCTGAACAAGATTCCGCCAAACGATAAAAAAAAGCATAGGTAAGCGCCCCAGGTTCGGTACCAGGGTGGTAGCACTTGAATTGCCAAAGATCTTCCCGACCAGTCGTGGCCGTTTTCAGAGGCTTCTACACGAAGTTCGTAGTTGCCGGGATCGAGGTTGGTGAAAGTGACCTCCCGTTTTCCGCCAATATACTGCCATTCACGTTGAAAAGGGAAGAGTTGAAACCGGTACACCTGCATTTCAGGGCTGTAGAACCGAAGGGAAGCGAACTGAAAGGAAACTACATTTTGATCGTAATCGAGTTTGATTTGTTTGGTTTGGTAAATCGGCGCAGCGAGCGCGTGGGCTCCCGAACCAAGGGGGACGGATTGATTGAAAATTTTGAAATCCGTGAAATACAACAAAGACGGGATCGAGGCAAGTTTGGACAGGCTGTCAGGGTGGAATGCCACCAAACCTGTGCGCCCACCCATCACGACAAACCCTTCGGCGGTCAAAATGCCCGCATTTGGTCTGAACTGCTCGGTGTTCAGCCCGTCTTTTTTCGAAAATTTGAAAAACCGCCCACTTGCCTTGTCGAACTTGGCTAGTCCATCATGGGCATCGCCCACCCAAATATTGCCTTGTCTATCTTCTACCAAACTCACGATCTCATTGCCCGGTAGGCCATCTGTTTTGGAAAACCACTTCCAGGCGCCCGTTTGCGGCTCAAATTGGTTTAGCCCCGCATCGGTGCCTATCCAGAGATGGCCGTCAGCACTTTCAAGCAGGCTCAAAACCACATCGCTGCTGATAGCGGTCAGATTGCCTGGCTGATGTAAGTAGTGCTCGAAGCGCAAGTTTTTTGTGTCAAATGGCTTGGATAATTCCGCCCTCGAAACCCTGCTCAGCCCACCCATCGAGGCAATCCAAAGGTTTCCCCGCCAGTCGGTCAGCAGCTGCATGTTTAAATTGCCCGATTGGTTTGGAAGATTTTTGTCATGGTTGTGAAACCTCCTAAAGCGACCGGAAGCAGGATCAAAGCGGTTAAGACAGCCATTGGCAGCGATCCAGAGATGTCCCTGACAGTCCTTTGCGAAGCTGTTGGTCCGATGTCCTTTCATGGTGAATGGGTTGTCTTCTTCGCCGATCTGGCTTTTGGGGATATGCCGGGTTTGAAAAGAACTTTCAGCATCAAACACATAAAACCCATCACCAACGGTGCCTCCATACACTTCTTTTGTTTGCTTATCCCAAAAAAGGGCGCTGAAGTTTCCGTGGGCAACCTTTTGTATAGCGCTTGTGAACCGATAAACACCGGATTGTGTCGCCAGCCAGAAGACACCGTTCAATTCCAATACTGCGTTGACCCCTTCTGTTTGGGTTATCTTTTTGAACGTGGCTTGTACAGGCAAAAAGCGCTCGTGGTTAAGTCTGTTGCCAGCTTTGTTCAAAATACTAATGCCGTTGTTTGTGCCAAACCAAATGTTGCCATTCCGATCTTTCAGTATGGCGTTTATCGGGCCTTTTCCGATAGAAAATGGGTCGTCTGGAATGTGAATAAAGGGTTCGATGGTCTCGGTTTCTGGATCAAACCTCAGCAATCCGCCGACCGTGCCCAGCCATAGACGGCCATGGTCATCTTCTAAAATTTTGAGAATGTAATCGTATCCTGGCGCCTTCACCTTCAAATCCGGGCTGAAAAAATGCTTCACGAAAACGCCTTTAGTGGCATCCCAACGGTTTAGGCCATTTGCAGTGCCCAGCCATATATTTCCCCGGCTATCTTCCTCAATATCCGTCACATACCAATCGCTCAGGCTCCGGTCGAGGCCAGCGACGAACGGGAAGCAAACAAACGAATCCGTGTTTGGGCTGTAACAACAAACGCCTTTGTTGGTGCCAATCCACAGCTGGCCGCTTCTGTCTAATTTCAGGTATGCGGTCATCGTGCTGCCCATCAAGAAATTATTGGCTTCCCAGACTCGAAATTGCCGGGTTGCCGGGTTGAAATGGTTGATGCCACGACCACTGGTTGCAATCCATAACCCACCTTTGCCGTCTGCTTCAATGGCAAGCAGATTATCCATACTGATACTATTCGGATGGCCAAGTTTCGCCCGGTATCGGATAAATCGCTCGTTCTTTAGGTTCAAATGATTGAGGCCGCCGCGAAAAGTTGCTACCCAGAGATTACCCTCCGCGTCTTCTACAAAACCCTGCGGGCTGATGTGATTGGAGCTCAGACTGGTGGTATCACTTGGGTAATTCAGGTATTGGACGGCTTCATATCCGTCAAAACGGTTCAGTCCGTTCTGTGTGCCCACCCACACAAAACCGTAATTATCCTGATAGAAATCGGTGATTTGCAGACTGGAAAAACCCTTCTCCTCCCCGATATTGATAAAAGTAGCCTGGCTGTTGGTCAGGGCAGGCCAAACAAGCATGGCTAAGAACGCGTAAAAACCGCTAGTGCGATTATGCGTTTTTGGAGCGGAATGATGTTTCGATTGGACGCTTAGCGATTGCACTTTTTGTAATACAATTTTGCAAATGGAGATAAATGTCCTGCGTTTATAGGGAATTTGGGTAGTCAAGCCTCGGTTTTGTGCTTTCTTTGCCGTTATTCAATGCTCTGAAAGATTTCTTTTTTCTTCAACAACCAGGCAAGTAAGCTAAACGTTCCTTTCCATGCCCAATTACCATCCGGATGTTGGATAAAATGATTATCATCTATTGTGCCTTTAAAGGTTTTTTCGCTATCTTGCGTCGAATATCTTATAATCGCGCATATTTATTGCGCTTTGGCCCTGCTGTAGGGCTGTTTTAGCAAGTCTTTGCTTCCATCAGTACAGCTTCCTTTGAAGTATTCTTAACTCAATTCTTCAAATTGAAACTATGAGGCATATCCTGTTTCTGCTGCTGCTTTTGCCCTTATTGGTGTTGGCTCAATCCGATTTACCCGCTGAAGGTTTATCGAAGGCGGGTAAAGGCATCAGCCCAATCACGGGTACCGCTGGCGCGGGGCTCCGCCCCGTGACTTACGCCGTCGTCGTCGGCATCTCCGATTACCAGGACAAGGACATCCCCGATCTGCGCTTCGCCGACCGGGATGCGGAGGCCTTCGCCAACTTCCTGCGCTCGCCTGCTGAAAGTGCTGACCAATGAGCAGGCCACCGCCGCTTGCATCGCCTAAGCCCTCGGCTACGCGGAGCAAGCTATCAGCAAAGGCAGCACCTTCGAGCAGTTGGAGAGCGATGAAGTCCTTGCCCCTCTGCGGTCCCGAGACCTCGGGACGGAGTGGAAGGAGGTGATGAAGAAACACTTTCCGGATAAAGTGAAAGATTATTGGCTTTCTGTGGCAGGATGGTAAAACGGATGAAACGGATCTTGCGGATATGAACGGATTTTAAAAGGTCCGTTTTGATCTGTTCGATCCGTTTCATTCGTTGTACCATCCTGTTAAATTCCTAAAGATCCAAGCCCAATCAGACCCCTAAACAAATTAATCACTGATTTTTTAGGTGAATACATAAAAATACTCCGATGTTTCCGATATTTACCATTTAATAGACAAGACATGAAGCCCCTGCTGATCCTCACTGTCCTTTCGATCCTGACCGGCCATGCATTTGCTCAACCAAGGAATGCCAAGGCCTTGGTCGTCGGCATCAGCCAGCACCAGGACACTTCGATCCATGCGTTCACCCCTGCCCGGCGCGATGCAGAGGAATACGCCGCCTTCCTGCAAACCATATCCGGTGGAAGCATGGACCGCGACCAGATACTTTTATTGACCGATCAGGGTGCTACCCTCGCCAGCTTCGTCGCAGCATTGGACTGGCTGCTGGATACAAAACCCTTGCCTTTAAAACGATTGCTGTATATCGCCGGAGCCGCCCAAATGGTCGCCCCGGGTCAAAAGAATGAGGATGTGTTCGTGTTTTTTCACGATTCGCCCGCAGCGCCCTTGCAGGGAAACACTTTTTCATTGCGGGATTTGAAACGTTTGCTGGATAAAGGCTCGGGACAAAACATCGTGCCATTCACCCTTGTCTTTGCTTTCAAGGAGGCGTTTGAAACAGGAACCGATGCTCCTTTGGTCCGCTGGAAGGACGAGGGTAAGAACCAAAGATCCTCCTACTTGAAATGGAGCAATATGCCGTCGACAGACCCCCTAACGGTAAATGGAACCAACCCGGAAATTGCAAAAACGATTTCCAGCCATCTGGTGACCGGCTTGTTCGGACTGGCTGACCGCGACAACAATATGCAAGTCAATGGACAGGAAATCTTCAGATACCTGAAAAGTTGCTCTCTTGAAACTTCCGTGACGCGCGAGTATTTTTACATGGCCGTTACCGATAAAGAAGCAAGCCTCTCCAGGGTGGACGACCGCATCGTAGAAGAGTTGCAAAGACTTGGGAAAAACTACCTGTTCGCACCCATCGTACACCTTGAATCTATGCCCATAGAAGACCGGGTATTGCAAACGGCATCACCCGCTACCAGACAGTTGTATGAAGATTTCATTCTTGCCATCAAGGTCAAAAATTTCCTTAAGCCGGTGGAGCACAACGCCGCTGCCTTGTATGACAGCCTGCTGTTGGTCCCGGAACTACAGCCCATTGCCGGGCACCTGCGCCGACGGTATGCAGCTGCCATGCTCGATCATACCCAACAGGCGCTCAATGCCTATTTGAACACCAGTGCCAATGAACTGACCCGTCGGCGGAAGAATAGTGGCCAATACAAACTTTACGCTCAATTGATGGGAAAAGCCAACGAACTTTTAGGCGAAGAGCATTTTATGCACAAAACCCTGGAAGCCAAACGTTTGTATTTTGAAGGCCTGCATTTAAGGCTGCAATATTTCGCCACAAAAAATGCTGAACTTTTGTCAGAAGCCCTTAAAAAACAACTTGCTGCACTCCGTTTTGAGCCGGAAGCTGCATACATTTACAATGAATTAGGCGTAGTGTATGGCAACCAAAATGATACCATAGAAGCCCAAAAACAGTTCTTTTCGGCCATTGAATACTCCCCCACCTGGGGTATTCCATATGGTAATTTATGCGGGTTATTCCTCAGGGCAGGCGATTGGGAGAACGCCAATGAATACGGTATACGCGCAGTTGCCCTGGCGAATTGGAATCCGGATACCTACTTTATACTCGGCACTGTGTATCATAAAAAACGGGATTTTAGTACTGCGGAAGATCTATATCGCCGGGCAATTAAAGAAGGCACATCCTTGCCCGAAGTGTACTTCAACCTTGCCTGTATTGCGGCCCAAAAGGAGGAAAAAGACGCAGCTTTGGACTGGCTAAAACAAGCCCGGGAAATGGGTTTTGACGATATAGAAAGTCTGGCTACTGACCCCGATCTGGTGTCCATCCGGAAGGATGCTCGTTTCACTGAAATGGTGCAGCAGCTAAACAACGAACGGATGTTGCGAAAGAAAGATTGATCCTTGATATTCTATCTGAAGGTAAAAGATTAAAATTTAAGACAGATCGAGCACGATTTTGAGGTTCTCGTTCACTTGGGTGTGAAGAGCAGCAGGCAGCGACCCAATTTTTTGCAGGAGGCGACGGTTGTCTATAGCCCTCAATTGGTCAAGCATGATGTCGGAATCCTGTGTCAAACCAGCCGTTCCGGCAGTTAGGTGGATTCGGAGCAGGGTTGCGCCAGTACGCGTTATAGTAGTTAGTGGACAGATGATGGTCGAGGGGTGGTGACCGTTGAGAAAATTGGTCTGGACGATGACGACCGGGCGGGTCTTGCCTGGTTCAGTGCCTCTTTGCGGATTAAGATCGGCCACCCATATTTCGTATTTTTTCATTGGATGGGATCAGTTTTCAGTCAATAGTATGTCTTCGAGTGCTTCCATTTCAGCCAATACCTCGAGCGAGGTGTCTGCTATCAGGGCAGACTCGAGACGAAGCTGATTGGCAATCAACATACGTTTTTGGTAACGATTGTAAAAGGCGATTGCCTCATTCAGATAGGCGTTGCGATTTTTATTCAGTTGTGGCAACAGTCGCTCGGTTTCTGAAAAAATCTCGTCTTTTAATTTGAGAGAAATATTTGTCATAATCAGTAATACTTTTAGGAACACCAAAAGTATTGCCTATTTATTTAAAAATCACATCCGCAAAAAAATAATTTACAGATGAGAATCAAGCCGTCATCTTGTATTTCCTTACTGTTCGCCATGCTCTTTTCACAAGTTTGGGTATTTGCCCAATCAGATTTACCCACCGGAGATTTACCAAGGGCGGGAAAAAGCATCCATCCAGTCACTTTTCCCACTTCAGCAGGAGGCGGCCGGGGAGCGGTCCACGCAGTCGTCATAGGCATCTCCGACTACCAGGACAAGGACATCCCCGACTTACGCTTTGCAGATAAAGACGCGGAAGCATTTGCCAACTTTTTGCGTTCCCCCGCAGGCGGCTCGCTCGATGCCGACCACCTCATACTACTGACCAACGAACGGGCAACTCTGGGACAAGTCGCTGCTGCGTTCGGATGGTTAGAGGAGGTAGCACAAGAAGGGGACCATGTCGTCATTTACTTCTCCGGACACGGGGATGTAGAATCCAGGCGAATCTCCCAACCCGGGTATCTGTTGGCCTGGGATGCGCCTTCGAAGAATTACATAGCGGGAGGGGCCCTCCACCTCAGGGACTTTCAGGAAATCATCTCCACACTTTCCGTCCAAAACAAGGCTAAAGTAGTCGTCATCACCGATGCCTGCCACGCCGGAAAATTGTCTGGCAACGACATCAATGGCGCCCAGCTCACCGGCCAGAATCTTGCCCGCCAGTTTGCCAACGAAGTAAAAATACTCTCCTGTCTGCCCAACGAATTCAGTCTGGAGGGCGAGCAGTGGGGCGGTGGCCGTGGTTGTTTCAGCTACCATCTGGTGGAAGGACTTTATGGACTTGCAGATAAAAACTCCGATGCCGTGGTAAGCGTATCTGAAATAGGCCGGTATCTGGAGGATATTGTGACGGTGGAAGCTGCGCCACACCAACAATCCCCCATGGTTTCGGGGATCAAAACAGAACCACTCGCCAGGGTGGATTCAGCGGTATTAAGCCAATTGCGGCGGTTCAAAAAAGGAGAATTGCCCCAATTTTCCCCAACAGAAGGACGTGTTTTTGAAGAAAATCTTTTGGCTGGTTTTTCTCCGGCAAGTATGGAAACCAAGGTAGATTCAGGAGTTTGGGGAATTTACCACAGGTTCAAGTTGGCTATAGAAGAGAAACGATTTCTTGAACCCGCAGAGGATTGCGCCGAAGTGTACTACCAACAACTGGTTGGCAATGAGTCTCTTGCGCCTTTGCATGGGTTTATTAAAAGGAATTATGCGGCGGCCTTGCAGGATGATGCGCAGCAGGCGGTGAATGCCCTGCTTGTGATTAATCTTCAGGAGTTAACCAAAAGCAATATAGAACGGGCGCAACAGTATCGAGGATTTCCAGTACTGTTGTCTCGTGCCGCTGAGCTGCTGGGGCCAACCCATTATTTGTACCCTACGCTGAAAGCCCGGCAGCTTTTATTTGAAGGACTTATTCTTTTCCTCGACACTTATGCTTCCAGAGAAGCGGAGAGTGGAAGACTCATTCTGGATAAATACAAGCAATCCTTAGAATGGCAGCCCGAATCACCTGTTACTCATTACTATATGAGTATTTGTTTTGCCATAAAAATGAATCAACCAGATTCTTCGATTATTCACACACAATACGCCAATCAATTTGCAGAAACGTGGGTCTTCCCTTATGCACATCTTGCCTATAATCTTTCGCGTTACTATAAGCGATATTCGGATGCAAAAACAGCCTTGGACAAGGCAATGGCCATTGACTCCAACAGTGTGGCAGTTTGGACCGGACTTGGCTCGGTATATCATTATCAACGACAATTCAAGGATGCCGCAGGCGCCTACCAGCGAGCGCTCCAACTAGATTCCACTAATGCATTGACCTGGGCAAATCTTGGAGTAGAATTTGTACAGCTCGAGCAGTATGATGTAGCAGAAACCAATCTCAAACAAGCACTTCGGCTCAACCCTAATCAGGTATTCGCCCGATATGTACT
>JAUSMG010000438.1 GCA_030645295.1 Saprospiraceae bacterium
TGAATGAATGAGTGAATGAGGGATTCACTCATTCATTCATTCACTCATTCACTCATTCACTCCAGGGTTAGGGCGGCAAAGATAATCGCACCCCGCGCATTTTGATTTTTGAATCTGTGACTTGAAAACTGTTTTTGAAACTACATTTGCCCGTTGCTATATTTTTGGACCTTTGGACTTTGGACTTTGGACACTAGACTTTGGACTAAGGGACATTAGACATAGGACTAAGAGACATTAGACTATGGAAGATTCAACTCCATACTGTTTGATTTCCCTTTTCTAATCATTTAAGGTCTAAAGTCTTATATCCCTCAGTCCGCAGTCTAGTGTCCCTTAATCAAGTGTCCAAAGTCTAGCGTCCCTTAGTCCAATGTCCAAAGGTCCAAAGTCCAAAGTCCAAAGGTCCAAAGTCCAATATCCAACGTCCTAAATCTAAAATCCAACGTCCGCTCTATGTTCAAAAATCATCCTTCGGGACTACCCTACCTCTTTCTGACTGAATTGTGGGAACGCTTCGGCTACTACCTCATGATCGGGATTTTTCTGCTCTACATGACCGATTCGGAGCATGGGGGACTGGCCATGACGCGCTCACAAGGCTCGGATATTTTTGGCACTTTTATCGCGTTGGTGTACATCACGCCGTTCATGGGCGGACTTTTGGCCGATAAACTTCTGGGATACCGACGGGCCATTATCCTTGGCGGAATTTTAATGGGTGTTGGCTATCTGATGCTGGCCGTCTCGAACAGTCTGACCACTTTTTATGCCTCTTTGTTCGTGATGATCCTGGGCAACGGTTTTTTCAAGCCCAACATTTCCGTGCTCCTTGGCAACCTCTACAACGAAGAAAAATACCGGGTGCTCAAGGACACCGGGTACAATATCTTCTACATGGGCATCAACATCGGGGCTTTCGTCTGTAACTTCTTTGCAGCCTGGCTTCGACACAATATCGGCTGGGGCGCGGCTTTTGCCGCCGCTGGCATCGGGATGTTTATTGGGGTGATCGTTTTTATCATCGGTTCCAAACACTACGCCCATGCGGATATCCGCCAACCTGCTGTAAAAGGCGAAATGGGCGTCGGACAAATGCTCTCATCGGTGCTTTTGCCCGCCATCCTCACCGGTATTGCGGGCTGGATGATTCCCGGCAACATTTTTGGCACAGATTCTACCGATGCATTCCTTTTTGGCAGCATTCCGGTCATTGCATTTTACCTCTGGACCTATGTGAAAGCGAACGCAGAAGACAGGCCCCGCATCAAAGTGCTGCTTTCGATCTATGCCGTGGTGATTGTTTTTTGGGCCATTTTCAAGCAAAACGGCACAGCGCTTACCACCTGGGCAGAGTTCTATACCGACCGCGAAATGCCCACCTGGGTAGCAGGGCCTGCAGAAACCCTTAAAATGGCACAGGTGGTGACCATGAAGGATACGCTCTATACCCAATATGATGAACAATTCCGTACCACCCAGGGCCCGGATGGTAAACCTTTTAAAATCACCACATTCAATCCATATTTTCTCAATATACCGCCAGCGGAAAGGCCGCCTGCGGAGGAAAAGGTATCCCTCGTTTCTACGGAAATTTACCAGTCGGTCAATCCATTTTTTGTGGTGCTGCTGACGCCACTGGTCATTTGGTTCTTCTCCTATTTGCGACGACGAGGCAAGGAACCCACCACACCCGCCAAAATTGGTTGGGGCCTGGTCGTTTCTGCACTCAGCACACTGGTCACTGTTATGGCCGTTTATGCCTGCCACAATGGAATAGAAAAAGCCTCCGCCTGGTGGATCATTGCTGCTTACGGGGTCATTACGGTGGGCGAATTGTTCCTTAGCCCAATGGGCCTGTCCATGGTTTCAAAAATGGCGCCGCGGCACATTACGGGCCTGATGATGGGTGGTTGGCAACTCGCCACAGCCCTGGGCAACAAATTGAGTGGAGTGCTTGCGACCATGTGGGACCGATATGATGATAAAGCTAACTTTTTTTGGGTTAATTTTGTGCTGCTCATGTTGGCGGCACTCTCCCTTTTCTCGATGCTTAAATGGCTGAATAAGATTTTTCGGGAAAAAGGGTTGACATAGGGACTTTTGGACGTTGGACTTTTGGACGTTGGATTTTGAGACACTGGACTTTTGGACGTTGGACTTTGGACACTGGACTTTTGGACACTGGACTTTGGACACTGGACTTTGGACACTGGACTTTGGACACTGGACTTTGAACACTGGACTTTGGACACTGGACTTTGGACACTGGACTTGAGGACATTGGACATAAGCCCGGCGTTTTCTAACATCCAATGTTGAAAAATCCAAAGTCCAAAAATCCAACGTCCAAAAGTCCAGAATAATTCAAATCAACAAATTCATATAGATTATGTCAATCAAACAAAAGTTTTCGAGACAGCACAAATCTGAAAAAGACCGCGCTGAAAACCGCAAGTTCCTGCTTATTATCGTCGTATCTACGGTGGTCTTAATGGGCCTGATGTACCTTGGCTTCCGGTAAATGTTGGATTTGTACCAAAAATCGAAAGGCCGTTCCTGCGATAAGCGGGAGCGGCCTTTCCTTTTATTTTCGTTTAATCCTATCTTCCACGGCCTCGGCCGCCACCATTTCGGCCGCCACCATTTCGGCCGCCGCCATTTCCGCCCCGCGTATTGCCGGGCTTATCTGTTTTTGGCTCTACTGGACGCTCATCAAAACGAGGCTTCGGCTTGCGCTTAAAGTCTTGTTTCTCAATGCTCGACACTTCCAAAATGGAAGAAAAACGACGGCGCATCTCGTTGGCAATGTCCTGCTTGCTGGGCTTTTCCCCGCTTGCAGGTGAATTTTGCGGACGACGCTGTTCCGGGCGTGGCCCTTCATCCCGGCGTGGACGGGGATCCGGACGAACAGCACTGAATGCCGGCCGACGCTCGTCGCGGCTGTCATCCCGGCGGTCGCGGGTATTGCCGCCGCGCTCTCGGGTCTGATCGCTGTTGCGCTCACGCGGCTGGCTATTGCTCCGCTCGCGCGGTTGATCATTGTTTTCTCTGCGTGCGGGGCGCGGGTCGCGTGGTTCACGCCGTTCTGGCATCGGGATCACATCGCCGGCAGGTTGCGGCCGCTGTGTTTCAGGACGCGCTTCTCCCCGATTTTGCGAGCCGTTCCGGCTGCCTCTGCCACTGTCCCTTCCACGCTGCGGTTTTTGTTGGCTGCGTGGCTGGGGCAGTGCTGGTGAAGTAAGTTCGGCCACATACGGGTGCTCTGTATCCACCGGGATCTGTTGACCAATAAGTTTCTGAATATCTTTCAGGTAAGGCAATTCTTCGCCTTCGCAGAACGAAAAAGCAATGCCACTGGCACCCGCGCGACCCGTCCGTCCAATGCGGTGAACATAAGACTCAGGGATGTTGGGCAGTTCAAAATTGATCACGTGCGATAGGGCGTCGATGTCAATGCCGCGCGCGGCAATGTCGGTGGCGACCAGGGCGCGGTTGCGGCCATTTTTGAAGTTGTTGAGCGCAGCTACACGGGCTGTTTGCGATTTGTTACCGTGAATCGCTTCTGCGCGAATGCCCGCCTTGGTCAGGTCGCCCGCTACGCGGTTGGCGCCATGCTTGGTGCGGGTAAAAATAAGCGCCGATTTGATATTCGGGTCTACCAGTAAGTGAATGAGCAGGTTCTTCTTGTCGTGTTTGTTGACAAAAAACACTTTCTGTTCCACGAGTTCAGCCGTAGTAGCAGGCGGTGCAACGGCCACTTTTACCGGATTATCTAGAATTGAATCTGCCAGATTGGCGATCTCCGGTGGCATGGTAGCCGAGAAAAACAGGGTCTGGCGCTTGGTCGGGATTTTGGCAATGACCTTGCGTACATCGTGGATAAAGCCCATGTCGAGCATACGATCCGCCTCGTCGAGCACAAAAATGGAAAGGCTGCGGAGGTCCACAAAACCTTGATTCATAAGGTCGAGCAATCGACCCGGAGTGGCTACGAGGATGTCAGTGCCGCGACGGAGTGAATCGGTCTGGGGCGTCTGGCCCACACCACCGAAAACGACCATATTGCGTAGTTGGAGGTTTTTTCCGTAAGCGGAGAAACTTTCACTGATTTGCAAAGCAAGTTCTCGCGTTGGGGTCAGGATCAAGGCACGGATGGGGCGGCGATTGGCACCTCCTGCGGGTACATTGGAAAATTTTGTGTGTAACAGTTGCAGCATCGGCAGTGCAAATGCAGCAGTTTTACCAGTGCCCGTTTGGGCGCAACCCAATAAATCTCTTCCTTCTAATACGGGTGGAATGGCTTGTTGTTGAATGGGGGTAGGGCGTTCGTAGCCCTCGGCTTCGAGCGCGCGCAGAAGCGGCTCGATCAGCGATAAATCGTTGAATAACATTGAATTGTTGTTGTCCGGTCTCGTGCGCGGCGAGCCAGGAGTGGCTCTTCAAGGGGCAAAGCGTGATGAATGTGGGGGACTGATTAGGTCGGAACGGGAAACGAAATGAAAGATTAAAATTCGCTCGCGCACATCCAAAAAACGTCGTCGTCCAGGGCGGACAAACACCGGGTTGGTGTTAAATACAGGGCAAAGGTAAGGGGATTATTTGGAAACAAAACTTTTTGTGCCAAAATAGTATCCCGGAACTCCGTTCCGGGGCTCCGACTACGCAGCATATTAGACTTATAAAACGATCACATTCGGACCGGGAGAAAGTCCCTTTTCTAACGCTTCTTCAATTTTTGGCCCAAACAAACGAATGGTCTCATAGGTATTATCAAGTGCATCAAGCACAAGCACGGGTATTGGGTATTTCTGGAAATTCTGTTGGTAGGGAATGTTCTTATCGCCAGACACAAATACCTCGAAGTCTTCAGCCAACATCAACCGCAGCAATTCGCCATTCTCTTTGCCATCCCAACGCATTTCGCGAACGGTAAAGATTAAGTGGTTGGTGATGTCACGCTTGAGTTTACGCGGAAGGTTTTCATCAAGCAGCAATTTCATAAAGTTTTTCGAGGTTTTTGGCAGTCAAAATACATTCAAAATAGGATAGTACCGCCACTGCTTGCTCACGAGAGACGCTTGGAAAATCATCTAAAAATTCTTCAAGTGGGATGCCTTTCTCCAAATGCTGGAACAAAATTTTGACCGGCACCCGTGTGCCTTGAAATACTGGTTCACCACCAAGAATGTTTGGGTTAGAAACAACCAACTGTTGTAAGATTTTCATAGATACAAATGTAGGTGGTTTTGAATTAAATTCCAGCTTTGCCCCTTGGTGTGATCCTTACCGTTACTCCTTCACAAACCTCCCGCCCCAAATCTTCCCGCCCGCCCGCAGCGCAACGTAGTACAAACCCGCCGGCAAATGCGCCACCGATACCGACGCCTGATCACCCGACACGTTGGGTCTCAGCACTTCTCTCCCCTGTGCATCATACACCCACACCGATTCAATGGGGGTTGGTGCATTGATTTGTAGCAACTCTGTGGCTGGATTGGGCCAGAGCCGAAGCCCCTTTTTGCCCACTTGCACCTCTGGCGCAGCAGATACGGGCGCAGAGCAGGTGTCCATAGCGTGGTCGCCGACGTATTTGGCAAAATACTTGGCTGGCTGGCCATCAATTTCAAAAAACGAACCGCCAACATACACAGTGTCTCGCCATACTGCCACCGCATGGATGGCCCGGTTGAACATTGAATTCCCTATGCTACACCACTTTTCACCATCCCATGAAGCCACATTGTGGGCTTCTATACCGCCAATGCAATCGAAATATCCTGCTATGTACAGTTTGTCTTCATTTACGAAGAGGTCATCTATGGCACCGAACGGAGTACAGACACCACCGCCCAAATCATTCCATTGTTCCCCGTCCCAACTCATGATACTGTTGCCCGGGTTGCCATCGGCTTGGGCAAAATAGCCCGCGACATACAGCTTGTCCTGAAAAACCTCCAAATCATGCAGGTTCGTCAACCCGTCTATCAAGCCACTGCCCACTTTGTGCCAGGATGTACCGTCAAAGCGGATGAGGTCGCAGGTTTCCTCCCCATCTACGGGAACAATGAAATTGCCGCCCAGATATACGTTGCCCTTATATTTGGCAACACTGTTGGCTAAGACCGCTAATCCTGGTTCAGGCTGCGGAACATCAAAGATGTGCCATTTTTCACCGTCCCAAGAGGCTAGGCCACGGGCAGGAAGAGAATCTACAAAGTGAAGATAGCCAGCTATATAGAGCGTGTCATCGGCAACGCAAAAATCGTATGCGGTAGCAGGAGAATAATATTGCAGGGTCGGCTGATAGAGAGATGCAATCCCCCCGTCCAAAGGATGCCACGTTTGTCCGTCCCATCGCCCGATCCCAATGATTTGGGGCATCGCATCGTACGTGGACGAACGCACCAGGCTTGCGATGATGTCGCCTTTGTAAGAGATGATGGATGCAACTCCCCTGCATCCGCCATTCCAACAATAGTTCATGTTGCTGCTGCTGTCAGCCATCGAGTGGTGGAACACTTGGCCATCGTAGGAGACAATAGTGCCTGTTCGCACACCATCTATTGATGTAAATTTCCCACCTATAAACATCTGGTTGCTCAACGTATCTGGAAACAACTCGTAAACTAGCGATTTGAATTCGTTTGGGGCTTCCCATTCTTGAGCATCTACATTTGGCAAAAAGCAGAGGACGTATATATAGGCGCAGGGAATTATCTGGCGCAGTAGAAAAGCTGCCATATCAAAAAGAATAAAGCCGGGACGCTGTGGTTTTGACAACATCCCGGCTCAGGTTAATTGGTTAATGTGAAGACTTTACAAAACTGCCAAGTTGCGGGTGGCATTAGCGGTTAATGAAGATTAGCGTGTTTTGCCCAATTAAGGGCTTGGCACTTTACCCGCCGATGCTATAAGCGAAGACGGATAAAAAGAAAATGTTGGCCAACGGATTATGCCTCGTTCCGGCGCACTTGAGCGGGGAACTAAAGGCCGCCAAAAATAATAAACGATACTCAAACGACCAAACGTCGCGAAAAGATTTAGCACTTGAGTTGGCGCTATCCTACCAATTTAAGTTCAAAAAAAATCAATAAAAACTCTTTTAAAGGCTCTCGATTGAGATATTCTGCAATGGGTGCCCTGTTATTCTAAATAAATCTCCCCACCCAAAAATCCAAACACCCCTCCCCCTCCGTAAGTGTTCTCGAAACTGTTTCACCTTCCACTTCACTTACTTAAACAAAATTTTCAAACCATGTTGAAAAGCATCCTTCAACGCCTTTCCAGCGCTTTGCTGTTGATGGGTTTGGCAATGAGCACTTCGGCCTCTTCGCACCGTGAAGCGCCGCTCATCGCCAATGACCCACTCGCGGACAATACCGACGTGTATGCCTTCCGCAGTCCCGATGATCACAATACCGTTACGCTTATTGCCTGTTACATTCCCACAGAATTGCCGCACGGCGGACCAAACTACAACACTTTTGGCGAAAACATCCGCTACGAACTCCACGTGGACAACGACGCTGCCAAATCTGGAGACGAGGTAACGTATCGCTTCACATTCACGAGGACCAACCAGGATCCGGGCACTTTTTTCAACATCCGGCTTGGTCAGCAAAACCTGATGACCACTTACAAGTGCGAACGAAGCACGGACGGTGGTATGAGTTGGACGACCATCGTGACCAATGGAAAAGTGCCCCCGCCCTACATAGGCGAGCGTTCGATCGACGGTCCGGTGGGCCTCAATACCAGTTATGC
Organism: Saprospiraceae bacterium; assembly: GCA_030645295.1. GTDB lineage: Bacteria > Bacteroidota > Bacteroidia > Chitinophagales > Saprospiraceae > M3007. The sequence goes on from JAUSMG010000438.1 coordinate 7,768, forward strand.
TTCGCTGATGCAACAGGCCATCACTACTGCCTCTTCGGGTGAAAAAGTGTTCTGCGGCCCGGTGGATGATCCGTTTTTTGTGGATCTGGGCGGTGTTTTTGATCTTGGCAACCTGCCACGTCAGGGCGGCGCGCAATCCCGCGACGGCCTGGGCCAGTACAACACCCACGCCATTTGCATTCAGGTACCCATTGGCACACTTCTGAAAACGGGGGTTGCAGCCACTCCGGTCAATATCCTGGACGGCAACTTCGTCATCGGTTTTTGGGCCAGTGCAAGTCGCCGGGCAACGCGTACCCTGAGCACAAACGGTTCCTACACAGACAGTGGTAACTGGGTGCAAGTGAGTCGCCTGGGTATGCCTTTAACCAATGAAGTGGTCATTCCAGTGGGTTTCAAAGACTATTGGAATTCCATCACCCCTTACGACGAGATCACGGACAGCTCGCTGGATGGATTTTTCTACAACCCGGAACTGGCCTTGTACATGGACGACCGCTTTTTTGGCGGTGCAGTGCCTGCTTTTGCGCCCTTGCGCATCCAAACAAAATCGCTCGGCGCCTTTGACTTTGGTTACTCAAAAGATGGACTTTATGGGCTGAAAGGTTCCGCAGCTGTAGCTGGAACGGCCCTGGATGACGCCATATTTGGCACACTCCTGCTTCCCGGCCCTGGCAAGGCCCGCTCGGTAGACCTCTGGCCTATATTCCACACAGGTGTCCCGAATTTTCCACCCTACCAACTGGCAACGGGCAAAAACGGCAACCCGCTCGCCGTGGGCAAACCATTCATCAACAACTTCCTCCCGAATGGCGGAGATATGTTGCGCCTGAATATAGCTACCCCGGTTACGGACCGCAACGACCCGAATTTCAGTTCCTTAGGCATTGTCAGCGCTGCCGTTTTGGGCCTGACCAATCCTACTTACGCGTCAAGCATTGATCTTCAGTTCATTCCGAATATGGACGGTTTTCCAAATGGTCGCCGCCTGGAAGACGACGTGACCCGCATTGAATTGCAAGCCGTTTCCGGGGTAGCGCTTGCCGCTATTGGTCTGTGGTACAACGATTTCGGAGGCAGTAACCCTGTGACACAGGATCTGCTGGATGTGCTGACATACCAGACAGGCGTGGAAAAGAACGACAAGCCTTTCCAGGGTTCTTTCCCTTACCTGGCGGCGCCCTGGAGCGGGAAGGAAACGGATTAATATATTTGTATATGGGATTGTATCCCACTTTCTTGTTCCCGGAACAGCGTTCCGGGATACATTAAAACTTTTAAAATTCAATAAAATGACACTCATTTTCAAACATAGTCTGGCGGCATTTTTCATGCTATTGTCGCTGACCACTGCGCTCGCTTCGAGCCACCGCGAGGCCCCGCTCATTGCAGACGATCCGCTCGCTGACAACGTAGACGTTTACGCCTTCCGCAGCCCGGACCGCCCCAATACCATCACCCTGATGGCCACTTATGTACCGCTTCAAATTCCACAAGGCGGCCCAAACTACTATTCATTCGGAGAAAACATCCGCTATGAGATCCACGTGGACAACAATGCAGCCAAACCTGGGGATGAAATTATTTACCGGGTGGAATTCGAAATGGTAAACGAAGACCCAAGCACCTTTTTCAACATTCGCCTTGGGAAACGGAATGGAAAACTGTTTTACAACGTTTCCCGTTCTGACAATGGCGGGCAATCCTGGACCAACATTTTGTGGCGCGTCCCGGTGCCCCCAACCAATATCGGCAAACGCAGCATTGAAGGCCCGGTGGGTTTGGGAAAACCCTATGAAACCTTTGTAAATCAAGCTACACGCCAAGCTTCTACTGGCGAACGTGTGTATGTTGGCCCTGCTGATGATCCATTCTTTGTGGACCTTGGCGGCGCTTTTGACCTGGGCGATCTACCGCGGCAAAACGGCAATGCCCGCGACGGACTTGCCTGCAAAAACGTGAGTGCGATCTGTATTCAGGTCCCGATTTTTACCCTGCTGAAAAAAGGGGCAAATCGTGCTCCGGCAAATATTCTTGATCCCAACTGGACCATTGGCGTTTGGGCCAGTGCAAGCCGTAAGGCAGTGCGCACCCTCACTGCCGGTGATGAAACATACGCAGGCCCATGGGTACAGGTGAGCCGTCTTGGTATGCCTTTGACCAATGAAGTGGTCATTCCGATCGGCATGAAAGACTACTGGAACAGTCTGACGCCTTACCAGGAACTTGCCGACCAGACCCTTGACCCGTTTTTCTACAATCCAGAATTAGCCTTGTACATGGACGACGAATTGTTCGGAGGCGCAGTACCAGGGTTTTCCAAGTTGAGAATTCAGCGAAATGCTTTGGGCGCTTTTGATTTCGGAAACGGTAAAGACGGGCTGTTTGGCTTGAAAGGTTCAGCGGCAGTAGCCGGTACCGCCTTGGATGATGCCATTTTCGGCACTCTTTTGCTTCCTGGCGCTGGCAAACCACGCTCGGTAGACCTATGGCCTATATTCCACACTGGGGTGCCGAATGTTCGTCCATACCAATTGGCAACGGGTAAAAACGGCAACCCATTGGCTGCCGGAAAACCATTTATCAACAACTTTTTACCCAATGGTGGCGATATGTTGCGGCTCAATATGGCCGTGCCCCCTACCCCACGCAATGATCCGAATTTCAGTTCCCTCGGGTTGGTGAGTGCGGCAGTTTTGGGCCTTACCCAGGCGCCATACAATACCAACACCAACATTCAATTCATTCCAAACATGGATGGTTTCCCCAATGGCCGTCGTTTGGAAGATGACGTTACACGCATTGAATTACAGGCAGTTGGCGGGGTTGTGTTGGCAGCAATCGGCCTTTGGTACGACGATTACAGCAGCGGCAGCCCGGTAACGCAAGACCTCCTCAACGTGCTGACTTACTCGACGGGCGTGGAAAGCAACGATGTTCCGTTCAAGACCTCCTTCCCATACCTGGCACTCCCACACGCTGGTGATGGCGACTGCGGTGGCACCATTGCAGACCTGGCAGCAAACCCGGATGCTTTTCTCGGAGGTTTTACCGGATTCAATGCCAAAATGGTGAACACCAGCACATCGGCAGTACTGGCGACAAGCTATCCAAACCCGTTTGCTTCAGATGCCACCATTCGTTATGAGTTGGAAACTTCTACGGACGTAAACATCTCGGTATTTGACCGTACGGGTAAACTGGTTCAAACGATGGTAGACGAGGCTTTGGACGCCGGCGTGTACGAGGCTCGTTTTGAAGGGATTAGCCTTCCGGCCGGATTATATTTTGCCAAAATTGCTACGAACGGAGGTAAAGACGTGCAAGTGTTGAAACTGGTTAAGCAGTAGCAAGTAGCAAGTAGCAAGTAGCAAGTAGCAAGTAGCAAGTAGCAAGTACATAAAAAAGTGCCGGAGCGACTGATGTTGCTCCGGCACTCCGTTTTTTATCTGAGGACTTTATGTTCTAAAAATTCACCAGTTCGATCTCAAAAATCAGGGGTGCATTGGCAGGAATGGCGCTGCCGGAACCGCTTGGGCCATAACCCAATGCCGAAGGGATAAAGAAAGTGCCTTTACCTCCTTTTTTCAGCAGTGGAATGCCTTCCTGCCATCCTTCGATGAGGTTTGAAAGCGGAAAGGAGACAGGAGTTCCATTGGTTTGATCGAACACTTTCTCGTTTTTCAGGAGTTTGCCGACGTAATTTACGGTGACCGTGTTGGAAATGGTCGGATGCGCACCGGAACCCGGGGCAGTAATAATGTAATGTAAACCAGAGGCCGTGGATTCGGCAGTCAGATTGTGGTCTGCCAGGTATTTTTTGATATCGTCAATATCAGCTTGTAATTGTTGTTCGTCAGTAAGTCCTTTTTCACAGGAAAAGAAGAGGAAGCCGCAGAGGGCAAAAAGCAATTTGCGCATGGTATAGTATGTGTTTAAAGTGTTTAAGAAGTATGAAGGGTTTGAAAGGTTTGATGGGTTTGCTGGGTTTGATGGGTTTGATGGGTTTGATGAGGCCGCAAAAATAGAAAGCCCGCAGCAAAGTCTTACTTCGTTGCGGGCTTTCTGCATTTGTCTTATTGACCAATGACGCCCAATGACTCAATGACGCCTAATGACCTTCTACCCCAGGTATGATTTCAAATTTTCGCTGTGGATCTTGCGTAAACGACGAATGCCGCGCTCTTTGATCTGGCGCACCCGTTCGCGGGTAAGGCCGTAGAGTTCTGAAATCTCGTCGAGTGTGAGTGCCGTCCGACCATTAAGGCCATAATAAGCGCCAATGATCTCTGTTTCCCGTGGAGACAGTGAAAAAAGACCCTGAGCCACTTCTTCCCGGAGCGATTCAGCCATGAGCTGAAAATCGGGATCGTCGCCATTTTCAGGCACCATCACGTCCAGCATGGTCGCGTCGCCCTCTTCTGTACCGGGCAAAGGTGCGTCGAGCGAAACGTGGCGTGAACCACTGTGAATGAGCTGCTGAATTTCGCGTTCGCTCATACCGAGCAGTTCGCCGAGTTCTTCATCAGAAGGTTCTCGTTCAAATTCCTGCACAAAAGCGATGTACGCCTCATTCACCTTATTGTAAGATCCCACCTTGTTGAGCGGCATCCGGACAATTCGGCTGTTCTCAACGATGGCCTGCAGGATGCTCTGACGGATCCACCAAACAGCGTAGGAAATGAATTTAAAGCCTTTGGTCTCGTCGAAGCGCCGCGCGGCTTTGATGAGACCTACGTTGCCCTCGTTGATGAGGTCGGAAAGGCTAAGTCCTTGATTTTGATACTGTTTTGCCACAGAAACAACAAAGCGGAGATTGCCTCTGGTCATCTGATCCAGGGCGTCCTGATCGCCTTCACGGATACGCTGCGCTAAGCTTACCTCTTCATCCGGGGTAAGCATAGAAAGTTTGCTTATCTCGTTGAGGTACTTGTCCAGCGCCTGGCTCTCGCGGTTCGTAATCTTGTGGGCGATTTTTAACTGGCGCATAGATAGAATATTTTAGGACGTCCGCCTGCTGAAAAGCGGGTTCGTTTTGGACGACTTTATGTTGAACGTTTGACAACGTAAAAAGATTTGAACCCAAATCCTGAGTCAAACTTCCTTTCTAAAACGTACAGGACGCAATTGGTTTCAAAAAAGTTGAAAATTTTCCGTAAAATTTGAAATTATTCACAAATTAACCCACAAAAACCAAGCCGCAAGAATACGAATTAATGTGGCAAATTAGATAAATGTGGCAAATGTGAGTAATGTGGTCAATGTGCTCATTGGGCTCACATTGGCCACATTACTCACATTTGTCACATTACCAAATTACCCCATGTATCCAAATCTTTCCAGGGCTTGCTCATCATCGCGCCAATTGTCGCGCACTTTCACAGTGAGGTCGAGAAACGCCTTGGTCTGTAAAAACGCTTCGATGTCCTTTCTGGCATAAGTGCCCAGTTTTTTAATGGCCGCGCCGCCTTTGCCCAGCACAATGGCCTTCTGCGTTTCGCGCATTACATAAATAGTGGCGCGTATGTTGGCAATGTCAGCCCCTGCATTCGTTTTTGTCTCTTTGAAATCCTCGATACTTACCTCGCAGGCATAAGGGATCTCATCGTCGTAGAGCTTCAGGATCTTCTCCCGGATGATCTCGCTGACAAAAAATCGTTCCGGCCGGTCCGTCAGTTGATCGGGTGGATAATAGGCAGGTCCTTCCGGGAGGTAGGTCAATATCTTTTCCAGTAATGAATCTGATTGGGCGTCTTTCAGCGCCGAAATGGCGATCACAGCGTCGAATTTGACGTGCTTTTTCCACCAGCCGGTCGCATCCTGAATGCGTTGCTCCGCGACCAGGTCTTTCTTGTTCAGGATAAGCAAAACTGGCACTTCAGACTTTTTCAAAACTTCTATCAAAGGATTATCAGCCTCCAGTTCTTCCGTCATATCGAACACAAAAAGCATCAGATCCGCATCTTCCACCGTGCCTTCCACAAAACGGTTCATCGCCCGGTGCATTTTGTAAGTGGGCGTTTTCACATAACCAGGCGTGTCAGAAAACACCATTTGAAAATTTTCTCCGGTCAATATCCCGATGATACGGTGCCGCGTGGTCTGTGGTTTATGGGTTATGATACTCATGTGCTCACCCACCAGCGCGTTCATAAGGGTGGATTTGCCAGCATTGGGGCGTCCAATGATATTCACAAATCCTGTGCGAAAGGGTCCAGTAGAGATTACGGTTGGTTCTACTTGATTGGCCCCAGGTAAATTGCTATTTATCGGCTCATTCATCATTTATCATTCATAATTCATCATTTCAAAGCCCCAAAAGGTGGCCCATCAAGTCTTGTTTAGTCTGTAAATACTGTTGGCTATCAGATTGTGGCGGGATGATAATGGGAATGCGTCCCACTACTTCTATGGGTGAGCGGCGCAAGGCTTCCACTTTGACAGGGTTGTTGGTGATCAATTCAACTTGTTGAATTCCAAGGTCTTGCAGGATATGAATGGCGCAATCATATTGGCGGGCATCCACATCAAAACCCAGGTGGGTATTGGCCTCGGCGGTGTTAAGGCCAAGGTCCTGCAGGTTGTAGGCTTTGAGTTTGTTGATCAGACCAATACCCCGGCCTTCTTGTCGGAGGTAAATGACCACGCCCGAACGTTCAGCGGTAATGTGCAGGGATGCATCGAGTTGTTCGCCGCAATCGCATCGGCGCGAACCGAACACGTCGCCCGTCATACATTCTGAGTGAATACGCACCGCCACCGGCTGCGTGGGATCAAAACCTTCGGCCACTAAAGCGATGTGGGGCATCCGCTCCGCGCTTTTTTCGGCGTAGACCAACATTTTAAATGTTCCGTATCGGGTGGGGAGGGGGGCTTCTGCTTGGCGTTGCATTGTACCGCAAAGGTAGTGCGAAATTTATTTCGCGTATTGCTCAATAGGCTGGGTATGAACCGATGATGGGACAATGACGAAATGAATTTCGATGACGAACAATGACGAAATGAATTTCGTCCTATTGATCGATCAAGCCCCGGCCTTCTTTCACGATACGGCCTTCTTCCAGCAGTTTTTTCATCAGACGGTCCAGAATGCCGTTGATGAATTCTTTGCTTTTGTCGGTGGAGTACGTTTTAGAAATTTCCACAAACTCGTTTAATGTCACTTTTGTGGGGATGGTTGGGAAGTGCAGCAGTTCACATAGCGCCATTTTCAACATAATCATATCGAGAATGGCTACACGGTCAGCATCCCAGTTTTTGAGCGTGGGCTGTATTTCGGCCAGTAAAGCGGCATCTTCCTGTGCTGTGCGGAGCAGGAGCTCAGCGCCAAATTCGCGCACGGTTTCATCGGAAGGCTCGTGTTCCTGGTAAAACGGACCGCTTAAGGGCATTGACTTAAGGGTCTTCTTCATGGCGCCTACCACTAGCGATTCATCGTCCGCCAAGTTGTTGTAACGGTCTTCCGTCATGTCGAGGAAGAGGTCGTTGGAAGAAAGATAGCGGTAAAGCTCAATGAAAATTTTGGCGTGATCAGCGTCTGTGGGGGCTTCCAGGGCCAGATAGGCCTTATATTCAGGCACATCTGCAAAACCGTTGTACAGAGAGCGAATGTGATCCTCGTCGATATATTCGTTGATCTTGTATTTGGTTACAAGATTCAGGAATTCAACGTGATTGGCAAGGCTGTGGGTACAGTTATTGGTGCTCAGGCGGGGCTCAAAAAGTTTGTCCTCTTCACTTGGGACATGTTTGGCGGCGCGGTTGGCGGCATCTTTTTCAGCATACTGCGCTACACGCAGAGTAAGGTAAAGGTGGTAAATATAAAGTTCAAAGGCTTTCCAGATGCCCCCTTTGTATGCTTTCTGCAATTCGGCGAGTTCGAGAGACTCGTCGCGATTGAGCATGTAAAGAAGTTGCATCACTTTGACTCGAACACTGCGTCGGCTGAGCATAAGGTTTCAAATAACTTTTATTGATGATTGGGAGGACAATTAAGTTTCCGGGGGCAAAGGAACGCATTTTCGCTATTAATCTGCCGAATTTGAGGACACTTTTCTTTCTTCAAAAATTGATTTTCCATTTTGACACCGAAAATTTTGCCCGGGGCTGTATTTTTTGCTGAACTAGATTTACCTTTGCAGCCCAATTTTAACATTCGAATTTTTTCACCCACAAAAAGAAGGAGAAATCCATGCTCATCCTCGAGATAAAAGACGGCGATACCATCGACAAAGTACTCAAAAAGTACAAGCGCAAGTTTGAAAAGTCGGGCATCCTGAAAGAATTACGTCGCCGCAAAGCATTTTCCAAGCCATCTGTCCAGCGCCGCACTGAAGTGCTC
>JAUSMG010000467.1 GCA_030645295.1 Saprospiraceae bacterium
GTTTGCCTTTGGTTTTGATGAGCAGGAGCGTGTCAGGAAAAATATCGGGAGAAACCCCATTGACGGTGCGAAAGACCTTTCCCATAACGCCTTCAATGAATTTAGAGTCTTCGTAGGAAAACCCCTCCACATCTGTTTTTAAGAATTGAAGATAGTCAGACAAAAGTTCTTCCCTTGTCTGAGCTTCGACCACCGGTCTCCGCATCTGAATGGACATTTCTGAGGCGTTCACCTTTTCAAAATAGCCATCCCGCTTATCAAATGTAATGGCTTGTCCGGCGGCAACACTGTCGAGTAACAGACAGATTTTCCCATTAGGAAATCTGATTTCCTTCACCGGGATTTGGGCGGTGCAATTGATTGTAAGGAGGGAAGAAAGTGCGCTGAGGGCAAAAATGGTATGTTTCATGTTGTAGTTTTGTGCAAGATAAGTACCGAAGCAAAGATAAATTTATGAAACACATAGTCACAGTAGGACACATAGTTTTGATTTTCAACACTATGTGTCCTACTGTGGCTATGTGTTTAATTTAGACTAATTGCGCTCACTTACTTATTTCTGCTCAAGTTTAGCTAAGGAACGCGGTTTTAAATTTTCCTGTTTATCTAAGGTCTACTCCTCGCCAAGATAGGTCGCTCCCGGGAAAACCAGTCTGAAAACAGCCCCGCCTTTAGCAGGACTTTCGACCGAAAGGCTGATTTTATGGAGTGTCAGAATGCTTTGCACCAGCGAAAGGCCTACTCCTGTCCCCTTAACCCTAAGGTGGCGTGGACTGCGGAAAAACGGCTCGAAAATAAGCTGCTGTTCCTCAGCCGGGATGCCTGGACCGTGATCGCAGACTTCTACAATATGGCGACCATCGGGCTGAAAATCAGCCCGCACCTGCACCTGATGATCGGGGGAATATTTGCAGGCATTGTTCATCAGGTTGAGCATCGCGGTGAGCAACAGCGCCTCATTTGCCCGAACAAATAGGACCTGATCATCTGCAGGCATTTCGCCGAATTCAACGCCGGCCCGGTATTCGGGATGGCGTTTCTGAAGTTGTTGCTTGGCCTGCCAAAGCAGCTCATCAAGTCGGATCGGAGCAAACGGGATAGCGCCGGGATCATTGTGAATAAGGGCCAGCTGCAGGAGTTCCTCCTCCATTTCGCTCAGAGATTGTACGTCGTCAAGGACACTTTGAAGGGCTTGGCGATATGCATCCGGCTCGCGATCGCGTTGTAGGGCCACGTCCAGTTGGGCTCTGATGGCAGTGAGCGGATTTCGGAGTTCATGCGAGACATTGGAAAGGAACATTCGCTGCATCTTGAACGCTTGCTCCACCCGGTCGAGCAGACGGTTGAAGGTTTCGGCCAGCCGTGCAATTTCGTCACGGGTCCTTCCTGTATCCACCCTTCTGCTCAAGTCCGCCGGTTGAAGATTCTCCACCTCTTGCACAATGCGCGATACAGGAGCCAGCGCCTGCCCGGCATAATACCAGCCTGCCAGCGCTACCAAAACTAAGCCTACAAAGAAGCTGATTATCAGGATGTTACGCAGTTGAGTCAGCTGTGTGGGGTCAAAATATCCTTCCACGACCACCACATACGTTGCCCCTGAAAGATTGCTGGCCTTACGACCCAATGCGAGCAAATTGTAGTGTTGAAAATGGCTTTCTCCCTTTTGATAAATGTCCTGCAAATCCTTCACCGAGATCGGCGGCGCGTCCGGGGTTACGGTAAATACACGTTCGTAAGCATTATTGAAAATACTAATGTTGTCTTGATAAGGCAAGGCTTCCTCTTCCGGTGCGATCCAATTGGCCGTCAAAGGATTTAGCGCGACCGCGCCGAGCAAGGCGGTCTGGGCAGTCATTTCAGCCTTTGATTCCAGTCCCTGGAAAAAAGCGTCCTTCGTATTTTTTTTGAACAGGAAATATACCGAACACAGCACTCCGGCGAGGATCCCTGCCGCAATGAGCACAAATAGTAAGGTAAGCCGGGCACGGATTTGCATCGCAATGAGAGATTGATTCGATTGATTCGATTGGTTCGATTGGAGCGATTAATTTGATTGGTCCAATTGAGTATTTTCAAAAACAAATGGCTAAGAAAACCGCCCCAATCGAATCAATCACTCCAATCGAATCAATCGAATCAATTAAAACAGTTGTTCCGCCACTTTCCTGACACCCGAAGAAGCAGGTGCTTCAATGACGGTAAGATTGGGCATGTTGCTCAATTCAATATTCAGTTGAGGGCGCGGATCTACGTAGTAAAATGGAATATGCTGGCGGGCATAGTGCATCAAACCTGCAGCAGGGTAAACTTGCAATGAGGTGCCAACAATGAGGAAAATATCGGCCTGCTTGGCAAGTTCGGCGGCAAATTCCAGCAGGGGTACGGCTTCTCCAAACCATACAATGTGGGGTCTTAACTGGTGGCCGCGCTCACACAAATCGCCCAGCCGGAGGTCTTTATCCCAAGGGTATATAAGGTGTTCAAAACGGTTGGAGCGCACCTGCCGGAGTTGGCCATGAAGGTGCAACACATGGGTGCTTCCCGCCCGTTCGTGCAGATCGTCTACGTTTTGCGTTACGATGTGTACCTCGAAATCCCGTTCTAAATCTTTGAGCGCACGGTGACCATCGTTGGGCTCGACGCCTAGAAGCTGGGCGCGGCGCTGGTTGTAAAAATCCAGCACCAGCGCAGGGTTTGCTGCCCAACCTTCTGGCGTAGCCACGTCTTCGATGCGGTGGTTTTCCCAGAGGCCATCACTGTCACGAAAGGTTTTTATGCCACTTTCGGCACTGATGCCGGCACCGGTGAGGACCACGATTTTTTTCTTCATGGGTCAAAGGTAGGCTGAAAATCCGTGTCTCACCCGTGTCCCCCGTGTTCCATTTCATCTCCTCTAAATCTTCGGTTTTCCTTTTCTTGCATCAAAATTTCTCAAAAATGGACAAAATACCACGCCGCGAATTCCTCAAAAACTCCGCGCTTGCACTTGCCGGAACAGCGATACTGCCCGATAACATTCAGGTTCTTACACAGCCTGTCCGCCACCTCGGGGTTCAACTTTACAGCGTCCGCGGCGACATGGCGAAAGACCCTGTCGCCACGCTCAAAACCATTGCTGAAATGGGATACAGCGAGGTAGAAGGATACGGTTATCAGGATGGAAAAATGTTCGGGATGCCATTTACTGAATACACTAAAATATTGACTCGCAATGGATTGAGTATGCCTTCAAGCCATTGCGGGTTCTCCCTGACAGATTATGTTGAGGGCCAGAAAAGTCTTTCTGACCGGGCCAAACGCGCCATTGACGATGCCGCAGCAATGGGCCAGAAATACATCATTTACCCTTGGGTGCCGGTGGAAGAGCGCAGCGAGGTAGAGAAAATTGTAAACCTGACTGCGGCAGGAGCGGCGTATGCGCAAAAAGCCGGGATCCGTTTTGGTTATCACAACCACGATTTTGAATTCATTCAAAGGGGGCCGGATGGTCGGCTACTCATCGAATGGCTGCTCCACGAAATTGATCCGCAAACCTTGGCCATGGAAATGGACATTTACTGGGTCTGTTATGCCCAATATAACCCGCTGGATTGGTTCAGACTCTACCCTGGTCGCTGGGAACTATGCCACGCCAAGGATCTCGCTGCAACGGATAGGCGCGAGACCATCGAATTCGGTGATGGCGCCATAGATTTTCCCGGCATTTTCCGCCAAAGCAAACTAGCTGGTTTGCAACACTATATTATCGAATTGGAACACTATCGAACCACACCGCTGGAGGGTGTGAAACGGGCACGAGAGAATTTTTTGAACACCAAATGGTAGGCTATACCCAGACTAGCGGATTTTTTGACGCTGGACGTTAGACACAATTCAGCAAGTGAATGGCGAAAAAAAGCCGCTTCTGCCCATTAAGGGAGAAGCGGCTTTGAAATATTATTCCAGCGTTGGATTTATCGAACCAGCGTCACGTCGCCCTTGAAGAGCTTGATTTGACCGTCGATAAACTCTACTTCACAATACCAGACATATACGCCCATCTGAGCTTTGTCGCCGCGCACATTGCCATCCCAGGATTGGGAAGCATCGGGCACTGCGCCAGGGGTAGGAATGTATTCTTTTACATTGAACACCTGATCGCCCCAACGGTCGAATACGTTGAAGAAGTTGACTTTGGCAACGTCAATCCCCACAAACACCCCTACCGAGAAGTTGAGATCACTGTTGGGATTGAAGATGTTTGGCACATATACCTGACCATTCTTTTGCACGATAACCAAAACTTCATCGCGTGCAACACAACCATTCAGGTCAGTAACTTCAATGGTGTGCCTATAAGAACCCAATGGCAGATAGCTAAAGGTCTGGCAGAATTCAGCCAGTGAATCGCAATTGGGTGCATAATTCCATACGACTGAACCAATTCCTACTGTACTCTGAATCTGTGCTGCCACAGTGGCGGTTTCGCCTAGGTCGACTTCAATGGTTGAGCCAAGCTCTACTGACAATTGTCCGGGTTCGCCGATGGTGATGGTAGTGTCCAATTCGCAACCGTTTGCGTCTTCAAGCGTAAGTAAATAATCACCTGCGGTCAGGCCGGTGTATTGATTGTTGGCCGTACCCGTGTTGCCACTGAGGAAGAAAATAAAGGGTTGTGTGCCGCCCTGAACTCCATTTACTGTGATGGAACCGTTGGTATCCCCAAAACAACGAATGTTGTTCACGGTGACATTAAAGCCGGTTGGCACCGAAGGATCAATCATTACCAGGACGGAGTCAATGCTCTCGCAACCATTCAGCGTGTTCAAAACACGCAAGGTGTAATATCCGGCCCTATCAACAATTGGGGTCAAAGTATTGGTGCCGGAAACAAAATGCCCCGTATTGGTTGTCCAGAAATAGGAAAAATTTGGGCCAACAGAGCTTCCTGTGGCATTAATGGTAATTTCTGTCGTATTACAATCTATTAGTTCGGCAGCAACAGTACTGATGGCTGGTTCGGCAAAATCGGCAAATACCTCCGCGTAAAATGGGCGAACACAGCCATTGGGTGCAGAAATGGTAAAGGTGAAGATTCCCGGTTGCGTTACGGTTACTGTTTCGGTGGTAACCGTTCCAATGCCGGGTCCAGTCCAGGTGAACGTTGAACCCGCAGGTGAAATCACTTGTCCACTTATAATCGTTGAGCTGCCGTTTGAGCAGTTTAACACTGAGCCTTCCACATTGCCCTGAGGCACTTCAGAATCTTCCAGCACGATCGTGCTGGTTGTAGTGGTGCAACCGTTTGGTGCGGTCACTGTTACTGCGTATAGTCCGGCAACATCGACCTGAATGGTTTGGTCGTCCTTGTTGTTCTGGTTGACGTCGGGCCCTTCCCAAAGGAAGCTGGAGCCAGCAAGAGAAGTGGTGACGGTCACCGTAGAAACCTGGTCAGCACAGGTGATAATTTCTGAACTTGCCGTTGCTGTTCCTGGCTGATTGTCCAGATTAACGACCACTTGGTCAGAAGCAGAGCAACCGGTTACAGCGTTGGTCACCGTGAGGGTATAGGTTCCACTTAGCAACACGGTAGGCATGTTGCCGTTCTGATTGCCAGGATTTATACCAGGTCCATCCCACAAGAAGATCAGCGAGCCATTGGGCGATGAAGATCCACTGCCATCCAATACCGCATCTGTTGCTGAACAGGTGATGACCTGGTCCGGGCCTGCACTTGCCGTCGGCAGGTTCTGATCAGCCGTTACACTGGCCTCGTCTGTGTCAACACAACCATTTAAAATATTCGTTATAGACAGAATGTAAGTCCCGGGTACTAACACAGTTGGGTCCGGCGAGGATTCATTGGCCGGCGTAATTCCAGGGCCGCTCCACAAAATAATGAAATCTGGCCCGGTGTTGGAACCGGAAGAACTTAGGGTGACGCCGGTAACGGCATTCGCACAGGTGATCACCAGATTACTGCCCGCAGTAACGGTCGGTAGCAGTACGTCTTCCAATACATTCACGACATCCACATTGGTACAGCCATTGTTCGCGTTGGTGACCGTAAGGATGTAGGTGCCAGGTAAATCCACCATTGGTGTTGCAATGGTTTCGTCCCCCGCAAGGACGCCAGGGCCGGCCCACAAAAAACTGATATTTGCACCGGAGGCCGATAGTGTTGCATCCAATTGAACCGTTGTAGCAGTACAAGTGAGGGTGCGGTCAGGTCCTGCCGCAGTGAGTGGCGGATCTATATCTTCGTCAACGAATACAATGTCCGTGTCGGTGCAGTGGTTTTGTGTATTCGTTACCACCACAGTGTAGGTCCCCGAAACATCTACCGTTGGGCTTTGAAGATCAAAGTTGCCGGAGTTTATGCCCGGGCCCTCCCAAAGATAAGTTATGAGCGCACCAATGCTGCTACCAGAGCCGTCAATTGTTTGAGTAACATTGGCACAAGTAATCAGCATATCAATCCCTGCTGACGCTATAGGAGCCACAATATCTTGTGTTACAACAACTTGATCCGTAGCGGTACAACCATTTTCGGTATCGGTCAGAAGAAGATCATAGGAGCCGGGTTGGTCAATCGGCGGATTTTGATCGTTTTGATTTGAACCATTGATACCGGGTCCGGTCCAGAGGAAAACAAGGGTTGGGCCACTGTTGGATAAACTACCATCAATGGAGGTACTGGAAGTTTGGCAGTCCAAAATCAAGTCGGAACCTGCGTCTGCTACCGGAATGACTTTGTTTTCATCCACGACTACTGTATCAAGCGTTACGCAACTGTTTACGGTATTGGTTACTGCGAGAATGTAAGTGCCCTGAACGGTCACACTGGGGGCAGCCTGTCCTTGGTTGCCTGCATTTATTCCAGGACCGGTCCAAAGCAGCTGAAAATTTGCCCCTGAGCTTGAACCTGAACCATCAAGCACTGCGCTTGGATCGGCGCAAGTCAGAAGCCCGTCGTTGCCTGCAAATGCCGTTGGGAAAACTGCATTGGTATTCACTACCACAGCGCTGGACGCTGTACACCCGTTTAAATTGTCGGTAACCACAATGGTGTAAGTGCCTGGTTGGGCAATGGTTGGCATTGCCAACGATTGAATGGTGCTGTCAATGCCTGGTCCCGTCCATAGATAGGTGAAGTTTGGGCCTGAAGAAGAACTCCCGCCGATATTGGTAGAAACGACCACACAGTCAATGGTCTTGTCGGCGCCTGCATCCGCGTTCGGTGCGACGAGATCCGTCGTTACATTCACCTGATCGGTTGAGGTGCAGGTGTTTTGGATATTGGTTACGGTCAGGGAATAAAGGCCTGGGGCGCCGTTAATTACCGGATTCGGTGAATTTTGATTCCCCCCGTTGATGCCTGGCCCTGCCCACAACAAAGTGAAATTGATGCCTATACTGCTCCCGTCAGCGCGCAGGGTGTCGATTGCATTATTGAAACAATTTAAGACCAGGGGATTCCCTGCAATAGCCTTTGGATGAAGGGTGTCCAGTGTGACCACCATTACATCTGTATTCTCACAATTATTGTTGGTGTTGGTCACCGTTAAATTGTAGGTTCCGGGGACAGTAATATTGGTCGGATTTTGTGCGGTCACGTTGTTCCCGGAAATTCCGGGGCCAGCCCAATTGTACACGATCTCTGGTCCCGAGGATGAGCCTGATCCATTCAGGTTGACGCTCATTACTGTGCAGTTCAATTTTCGGTCTCCTCCTGCACTGGCATTTGGAACGTCGGCATCCTGTGTCACGATGGTTTGGTCAGTGGCCGTGCAACCGTTAATCGGGTTGGTCACCACCAAATCGTAGGTGCCAGGTTGGGTCACCGTAGGATTCTGCTCGGTTTCGTTGTCTACACCGATCCCGGGACCTGTCCAGAGATAGGTAACTGTAGCCGGGAAACCAATTCCGGACAATGACACGCCGTTCGGATTCACACAGGTCAATTGTTGATCCAGGCCAGCATCTGCAGTGGGCAATGCCGTATTAATATTCACCAGAACAGTGTCCGTTGCAGCGCAACCGTTGGTGGTATTCGTGATGAGCAATGTATAAGTGCCCTGTTGATCTACGGTAGGATTGTACAGGTTGGAGTTCCCTGCATTGATGCCCGGGCCGCTCCAGGTAGCCGTGAAGTTCGGGCCAGCGCTCGAACCGTTGCCAATGAGTCTAACGCTCGGCTCTGCACAAGTAATGGTCGAGTCCGCTCCTGCGCTCGCCATTGGAAGGGTCTGGTTGGCTGTTATCAGTGCGGTATCCTTTTTCAAACACCCGTTTTGTGTATTCAAAACAGTGAGGATATACATGCCGGCTTCGTTCACGCTTGGTTGCGCAACGCCCGACATGAATCCGTTTGGACCAGTCCAGGAGAACGTAATGGGTTGACCACCTGCGTCGCCACCTCCCTGCAAAATTGCATTGGGGGTAGTACAGGTGAGCACCTGATTCGGGCCAGCTGTGGCGGTTGGGTTGGTATTGTTCACGGTGACCACTGCTGTTGTGGTATTGGTACATCCATTGGTGGTATTCGTGACGGTTACGGAATAGGTACCTCCCTGATTTACGTTGGGATCTTCCAGATTTTGGTTCCCGGGATTTATTCCGGGTCCCGTCCAGGACCAGGTTGAAGTTGGCACATTGGTGCTACCGTCAATGGTGATACTGGTTTGGGTGCAGGTGATTACACCGCCCACCGCATTGGCTGCTGGTGGTGTAATGTCGCCCAATACGGTAACCGTTGCGGTAGAAGTACAACCGTTTACAGGGTTTCTCACCGTGACCACATAAACGCCCGGTTGATTAACGGTTGGATTTTGTTGAAACTGGTTGCCCGCGTTGATTCCCGGTCCGGTCCAAATGTAGTTGACTCCACCTGTTGGGGAACTACTCATGAGGGTTGTTTGCAGGGACAGACAATTTATGCTTCCTCCACTCGCGCTTGCTCCAGGCGGAACCGTATTGCCTGTCACCACCACAGTCGCGGTATCACGACACTGTATTCCACTGGCCTGTGCGGTTACGATTAGGTAGTAAGTGCCGGTAAGCGTTGCATTGTAAGAAGACATTCCACCCAGAAAGTTCCAGTTCGCATTATTCCAGCCATAAGAAGCCTGTCCCAGAGGGGTCGAGCCCGTACTGGTCAATAGTACACCTGCGCTATTGCAGTCAATTGAATTTGGTGGGGGCGGGATAACGGCGACTGGGTCAAGCACAACCAATGCAAAGGTGATAGCACTGTCGCAACCCTGGAAAGACTCAAACACAACGCTGTAGTTCCCCGGATCACAATAGCTGTCGCCAGCAAGCATAAAACATTCGCCGGCACAGGTGTACTTTGTTCCAAGATTAGTTGGCGTTATTTGTTTGACCGTAATCGTCTGTCTTATAATACTGTCGCAGCCCAAATAAGAGTCATAAGGAGCAGAAGTAAGGGTGAATGTGCCAGGGGAGTTCAACATTGGATAAGGTTCCTCATCCCAGGTAAAAGGTATGTCTTCAGCGCAAACCGTTATTGGGCCACGGATGGTTAGCGGAATCGGCTGGTTTGTCACTGGAAGGCATATTTGTGACGATGGAGGGTTGCAAGCATTATCCGCTTGTACACAGACATTGCCTCCTGAATTTCCGAAAGTTATGGTTACGGTAGTTCCTTCTGGCGCATCCACGTTCAGTGTAGAACCAGCGCCATTGATTTGCGAGCCACCTGGGGCGGTCCAAAGGTAGCTCCCTGCACCCACTACGTTTGGGATGGTGTAAACGACCATCGCTCCGGGGCAAACTTGGGTAGGCCCTTGAGGCTGAGGGGCATTGTCGGGCGGAGGGGGGGTAATTGAGCCTGAAGTAATGTCAATCTCAAAATCGCATTCATCTCCACTCCAGCCGTCAAGCATTAAAAAATAAGTCTCGCCGATTGTAAAATTATTGTAGGTCAACTCCAATGGAATTCCTTCCCCTCCGGGCGACCCACCGTTGCACTCAAGTGCATTCGCATCGCCACAATCGTCGAAGAATGCGGATTGCAGGCCGTCACCATTTAAGCAGTTGCTGGTAAAGATCGTGATGGTAATATCCGTAGAACCTGCCGTAAAGCCAAACCACTGATCATTGTGGATTGCAATACCTGGGCAACCGGAATTTCCTCCGGATGGCGTACCATTATTGATTCCCATGTAACCATCAAAGTCGCAATAGACACAGGCGCCTTGACAATTCTCGGATCCCGGAGGGGGAGGCGTAGGGCATGGCTGATTAACTTGGGCAACTGTTTGAACCCATGTTAGGGTAAACAAAGCCGAAAGTAGGAGTAGCTTTTTAGTCATGAAAATATCCGTATTAAAACGTTTAAAGGAAAACAAAAGAAAGATACACGCTTTGCCCAAATCGCTTCCCTGTACAGGGGAAGATTTGGGTAAAAAACCTGCTTTCAAAAAAAACAACCTGTAAAACTGTTTTTTGGAGTGGTGAAGGTAAACAGAGTTTTTAAAAAAAGACTTCAGGGTTACAGGATTGGTCGCCGACTTGCATTGAAAGCGACGGAACCACAATCGCGTCAATATTGCTCTGAATCGTTGGGGAAATCAAGGCCCTTAACATCGGTGATGTAGCGTTTTGTGGCATCACCCACCGCCTCAAAAAGCTCAAGGTAACGCCGCAAAAAACGCGGTTTAAAATCCTTGGTGATCCCCAACATGTCTTGGGTTACCAACACCTGACCATCACAATATTTGCCTGCTCCGATGCCAATGGTGGGTATTTCAATGCTTTCCGAAACCTCTTTTGCCAATTGAGCGGGAATTTTTTCGAGTACCAGAGAGAAGCACCCGAGTTGGTCCAGCAGTTTTGCATCGTCCCGGAGTTTTTGAGCTTCGACATCTTCCTTGGCCCGTACGGAGTAGGTGCCAAATTTGTAAATACTTTGCGGGGTCAACCCCAGATGCCCCATGATCGGGATGCCTGCCCGCAGGATACGACGAATACTCTCTTCTACCTCCTCCCCGCCTTCAAGTTTCACTGCGTGTGCGCCTGATTCTTTCATGATCCGAATGGCGCTCGACAGGGCAATTTCAGAGTTCGATTGATAACTGCCAAATGGCAGATCCACCACCACCATTGCCCTGTTTACAGCCCGAACTACCGATTGGGCGTGGTAGATCATTTGGTCGAGGGTGATCGGAAGGGTGGTCTCGTGCCCTGCCATTACATTGGATGCAGAATCTCCAACGAGCAGAATGTCAATGCCCGCTTCGTCGAGAATTCGTGCAGTGGAATAGTCATAGGCAGTCAGCATGGCGATTTTTTC
>JAUSMG010000473.1 GCA_030645295.1 Saprospiraceae bacterium
CCGATACAAAGCTTCTGATCTTTGTGGAAATACATCTTACTGCACTTTCGAATTGACCGTTGCTGACCTTGTACCTCCATCAGTTGCCTGCGACCAGACCACTCAAGTGGCTTTGAGCAGCGATGGCATGGCCCTCGTCAACGCTTCAACGTTTGATGATGGTACGGTCGACAATTGCTGCATGGACCACTTCGAGGTGCGCCGGATGAATTCAAATAACTGTGAGGACACGCAGTTTGACAGCACGGTCAAGTTCTGCTGTTCTGACATTGGCGATACCATTTTGGTGGTGTTCCGTGCCTGGGACTGTCACGATAATTACAACGATTGCATGGTATCTGTGCTGGTAGAGGACAAGATCAAGCCAGTTTGCCTGCCACCAGCCCAGGTGGTGGTGGATTGTGAAAATTTCGATCCAAGCCTTTGGGCTTATGGCAATGCTCAAGTAACGGATAACTGTTGTCTGGACCAATCCAAGAATTACCTGGGACAGGCTGGTTTGACACATACCGTTAACTACAGCTTGTTCGATACTGTATGTAACAAAGGGACAATCACACGGACTTTCCGGGCCTTTGACTGTGGGAACAACTCCAGTCAGTGTACCCAGCGGGTTATAGTGACCTATCTGCAGGACTATTTTGTGAAATTCCCGAATGACGTTATCGTAACGGTTTGCGACGGAACAGGGATTTACGGTGAGCCAAGTTTCTTCGGGGAGGATTGCGAACTTTTGGGCGTTTCCTTTGCGGATGATATCTACACTGTGGTGCCAGACGCCTGCTTCAAGATCGAGCGGACCTGGGACATCATCAACTGGTGCACGTTCAATCCGAACCTTCCTCTAATTGATGTTCCTAACCCGAATCCCAATGCTACTACAAACAATCCGGCGAACCTTCCTGGTCCAACTGTGTCTGCTTGCGGCACATTGCCACCATGGGCGCCAACGGTAGTTCGTATCAATCCTACGGATCTGCTGACCACGAATTTCTGTTCGTTCTGGGATGCGAATGCCAATGGCTATCGCTACAAACAGATTATCAAGATCATTGATGGTCAGGCGCCTACGGGAACTTATGTTGTACCGGCTTGTGACAACCAGAACTGGTTAACACCGAATAGCGATGTTTTGTGGAACGAACCATACTGGTGGGACAACGGTATTCAGACCCACGATTTGTGTGAGGAGCCGACCGAGCTATGCATCACAGGCACCGACGCTTGCTCAGGCTCGAATGTAAACATCGAATTCCTGTTGTTCCTCGATTTGGATGGCGACGGTATAATGGAAACGGTTATCAATTCCGTCAACACCGGCATCGCGGGTCTTGGCTGGAACAATGTGCTGTTCAACAACCTTAATACGCCAAACTTCACGGGCGGTACCCCACGGGCATTCGATGGGCGCCCGGTACCAACCAATCAGAAATGGGGCTTTTCGATCCAGGAGACTGTGACTGGCAACAATAAAACGGCTTGCGTGCGCTGGAACACCCAGCAGGCGCAAAACACGTTTGTGACGCCTGAACTACCTCACGGTACCCACAAGATCAAGTGGTTCATCACGGACGGTTGTGGCAACAACAAGGAGTACGAATATACCTTCACGGTGAAGGATTGCAAGGCTCCAACTATAGTGTGTATCAACGGGTTGAGTGTGAACATCATGCCAACAGCGATGATCCAGTTGTGGGCCTCCGACTTCCTGCAGTACACGGAAGACAACTGCACCCCTTCAGGACAACTCAAGATCGGTATCCGCAAGTGCGGCGCCGGTACGGGATTCCCTGTGGACGGCAACGGCAATCCGATCACGAATGTGACCTTCGACTGTACAGAACTCGGCACGCAGTGTGTTGAACTCTGGGCGATCGATGCACAAGGCAACGCAGACTACTGTGAGACTTATGTGATCGTACAGGACAACCTCGGCAACTGCCCGGCGCCTGACCATATCAACGTGGCAGGAGCACTGAAGACCGAAAATTTAGATGGTGTAGAAGAAGCAATCGTAAACATCGACGGCACCAGCACCTTCGCTCCACCGTATTCCTATTTCGATCTGACCGATGGCGATGGTCTTTACCAGTTGGTGAACAACATTCCGTTGGATGCAACCTTTGCGATCGCTCCGGAGAAGGATGATAACCCACTCAATGGTGTAACCACTTATGACCTGGTGTTGATCTCCAAGCACATCCTGGGCATTGAGCCTTTGAGCACTCCGTACAAAATGATCGCAGCAGACGCTAATAAGTCAGGCTCGATCACGACGTTCGACATTGTTGAAATCAGAAAACTGATCCTTGGCATTTACACAGAATTGCCAAACAACACTTCCTGGCGTTTTGTAGACAATTCGTTCTTGTTCCCGAATCCGAACAATCCGTTCCAGACCGCATTCCCTGAAATTATTTCGGTGGCGAATGCAATGTCGACTCAGTGGGGTAAAGACTTCGCTGGGGTCAAGATCGGCGACGTGAACAATACTGCGGTTGCGAATGCCACCATGCAGGCAGAGGAGCGCACGGCAGGTACGGCCATCTTTGATGTTTACCGCAGCCCCTCCCCAAATGGAGAGGGTAGCGGAGCGCGCGATGTGAAGTCAGGAGAAGTATTTGAAGTGACCTTCAAATCTGCTGAGCACTTGAAAGGCTTCCAGTTCACGATGCTTTTGAATGGCTTGGAGGCTGTGGGTGTCCGTGAATCGGACTATGTGACGGCTTTGAACTTCGGTATGGTGTTCGGAAATGCAGCCACGGTATCGATTGATGGCGCTCAGGAGTTTACGCTCCGTTTCCGGGCGTTGAAATCTGGCACCTTGAGTGAGATGTTGGGCGTGTCTGGCTCGATCACCAGAGCAGAAGCTTATGGCAACGCAGGTCGTTTAGGTATTGCTTTCCGTTTCGGCGGAAACACGATCTCTGGTGTCGGTTTTGAGTTATACCAGAACCAGCCGAACCCGTTTGTGAACAAGACCTTTGTAGGCTTCTTCCTGCCAGAGGCTGCAGAAGCCACTCTTTCGATCTTTGACGAAACGGGACGAGTGGTGTATCAGCAAAAAGGTCAGTTCGCGAAGGGTGAAAACAG
The DNA here is from genome assembly GCA_030645295.1 of Saprospiraceae bacterium. Classification (GTDB taxonomy): domain Bacteria; phylum Bacteroidota; class Bacteroidia; order Chitinophagales; family Saprospiraceae; genus M3007. The sequence continues at coordinate 3,094 of JAUSMG010000473.1, forward strand.
TATCTCGCTCGATCGTGCGCTGATCAATACCACCGGTTTGCTGTTCTACAAACTGGAAACGGCTACGGACAGCGCTACGAAGAAGATGATTCAGGCGAAGTAGGGGAGGGGCTTGTCCCCGCCCAAACACACCAAAACAACAGCCCCAGCCCGTTTATACGGTGCTGGGGCTGTTGTTTTTTATCGCCAGAAGCCTGGCAGAAATCAGAAGTATTGGTCCTTTAAGAACCAAATCAGATCAACTTGGTTGAGTTATTTTTACACTACTAAGCACTACTCCATGTCAGACTCCCAATCCCGCCGTATCCGAAAAGCATATTGGACGGCTTTTGTCGTTGCCAGCAGTTACCTACGCCTCAGGTTTTTGCGCTGGTTTTTGGGGAGGCGTTGGTATAATAACCGTATTGGCGCGCTGCACCTCCGCAATGCTGAGTTGGTAAAAAAAGCTATTCTTGAATTAGGAGGACTTTTTATAAAAATCGGGCAGCTGCTATCGGTCATGTCCAATTTTTTACCGGAGGCATTCCAGCGTCCTTTGGAAGCATTGCAGGACAGGTTACCAGCCCGACCCTACCTGGATGTGCAACGGCGCCTGTTAGAAGAACTGGGCAAGCCGCCCGAAGAAATTTTCAATCGCTTTGATCAAACGCCCATTGCTACAGCCTCCATTGGGCAGGCGCACCGGGCCGCTTTGTTGGATGGTACAGAAGTTGTAGTTAAAGTACAACATTATGATATAGAGGAGATTGCGCAGATTGATTTGGGCGTTGTTCAGCTGCTGACCCGGATCTATTCCTGGTTTATGGACATGAAAGGCCTGGATTATATGTATGCTCAAATACGGCAGATGATAGAGGAAGAATTGGATTTTGCCAATGAAGCAAGGGTCATGGAAACGATTCGCCAAAATCTGGCCGATGAACCTGAGGTTTCCATTCCTGAGGTGTTTGCAGCCTATTCCACAGGCCGGGTGCTGACTACCCGGTTCTGCCCGGGCGCAAAAATACTGGATACGGCACAAATCGATGCCTGGGACGTGGATCGTCGGGCCTTAACCGCCAGATTACTGCGTATATGGTGCCGCATGGTTTTTAAAGATGGGTTTTATCACGCAGATCCGCATCCGGGCAACCTGCTGGTGGATGAAAATGGACATGTTGTGCTCCTTGATTTCGGTGCAACGGCTACCATATCACCACAATTTCGGGCGGGCATTATTCAACTCATTGAAGCCACCGTAAAGAATGATACCGACGATATGCTGGATGCCTGCCGAAACATGGGTTTTCTGGCAGAGGGCCCGGATGCTGATAAAATGGCCCGTAAAATGATTGCAGCGCTGCGCAATTTTCTTCAAAATGAAATCCAGATCGAGGGTTTGAATTTCCGTGATATTCAAATCAATCCGTTCAACAACAGCCTTTCAGATCTGATCAGTGAAATTGGTTTTCGAGGGATTGCAGGCACGGTCCAGGTGCCCAAGGATTATGTGTTGCTCAGTCGCACCATTACCCTCCTGCTTGGTCTGTCCAATACGCTGGATCCGGCCTATAACCCACTGGATACGGTGCGGCCTTTTGCGCAGGAATATTTGCTGAAGGATAAAGGCGGCACGATTGGCTATATCCGTAATCTGCTCCAGCGGACACTCACTAATGCCCTTGCTTTGCCTGACGAGATCCATAAAACCTTGCGAAAGGTCCGCGCTGGCGAATTGGAAATCCGGACGCCTGATATTGAGACAGGGGTGAAAATGCTGACCCGTGTATTGCGCAGGCTCAGTTTTGCAGTGCTGGCGATTGGTATGGCGTTTTTTAGCCTTCGCTTGCGGGAAATGGGTTGGCTGGAAGAAAGTCGTTGGGGATTTTGGGCTGCGGGCGCACTGACTTTGGCCACAGTTTGGAGGATAAAACATTCATGATTGTATATTCGCCCCCAAGTTTGAGCTGATGGGAGGAGCACCGATAAACCATGTAACCTGCAATTTTACCATGTTTACCTTCCGTACGGATAACCAAAAATCGCGCTTCATCTGGTTGCTTGTAGCTGGCATTTTTATGGCTGATCTGCTGTTGCCCCGGCAGTTCGACATCGTTTTTGCTTATTTGCTGGCGCATTTTTTGGCCATTTTTTTTAAGGAAAAAAGCGACGTATTGTTGTTGGCGGTGGTTACAACAACCCTGACGATCATTGGCGCGGTGGTCAAGCCGCATGAAGTGCCACTGGAACAGATGTTGCTGGAGCGCTTGCCGCCGATGCTGAGTTTTTGGGCTGCGGCTTTTTTTGTTGTTCGGTTTATAACGTTGCGTGAATTTGAAGAGCAACAAGAGGAAAAATTCAAGGCGTTATTTCAGTATGCCACGAATGGTATTTTGCTCACCAATAAACAAGGTATAATTGTAATGGCCAACCCTGCCATTGAAGTGCTTTTTGGATACCAGGAAGATGGTTTGTTGGGCAAATCGGTCGAAGTTTTGATCCCGACCAGGTTGACGCGACAGCATACGGAGCATCGGGAGCACTATCACCAAAATCCCCATCCCCGCAGCATGGGGATTGGCATGGATTTAAAAGGACTTAAGAAGGACGGGTCTGAATTCCCGGTAGAGGTTAGCCTGAGTCCCTTTAAAAGTAAGGACGGGGCATATGTAGTGGCTTTTGTGGTGGACAATACCTATCGAAAAAAACACGAAGACTCAATACTTCAACAAAAACAAGAACTCGCCTCGCTTACCGAAGCTTTGCAGGAACTTAATGAAGGGTTGGAAAGCAAAGTGGAGGCACGCACTGCCGAGCTGGAGCTGGCGAAAAATGAGCTGGCGCTGGCCCTCAATAAGGAGCGCGAACTGGGAGAACTAAAAAGCCGCTTTGTGAGTATGGCCTCTCATGAATTTCGCACCCCGCTTACTTCAGTAATGTCATCGGCGGGATTGGCCATTCAATATGCTGACCGCCAGGACTTTGAGAAAGTGAAAAAACACGCCAACCGTATAAAAAATGCGGTGAACGGGTTGAACAGCATTCTCTCTGAGTTCCTTTCCCTGGGCCGCCTGGAAGAGGGCCGCGTTGCGGTGAACGCAGAGGAAGTCAATATTCTGGATTGTGTTGCTGAAGTACATGAAGGTTTGAAAAATCTGTTCAAGCCGGGACAAACATTTGAACACCGACATGCCGGAACAGAGAAAATTTCTATGGACTGTAACCTGGGTAAAAACATTCTCATCAACCTGATCTCCAACGCGATAAAATATTCTCCGGAGGGTGCGCCTATTCTGGTAGAAACTACGGTAGGTGAAAAGACGGTCCGAATCAGTGTGCGCGATCGTGGTATCGGGATCCCGGATGCGGAGCAAAAACATCTTTTTGGTCGCTTTTTCCGCGCAAGCAATGCTGCGAATACCACCCAAGGAACGGGACTTGGCCTTTATATCGTGCAGCGGTACGCGGAAATGATGAACGGAGTGGTTGGTTTTAATAGTGAAATAGAAGAGGGGAGCGTGTTTTGGGTAGAATTCGCAAAAATAAATGCGGAATAAGTTTTGTAAAAAACAAAATCTCGCCTTATCGTTGCACTCGATATTCCTTTGTCTCACAAATTAAGTTCTGAAAATGGAATCGATGCAAAACTCAAACCACGACCACCACACCGAAGAATCAGCGGTAGAGTCCAATGCTACAGCCCTCGAGGTGCTTTCCAAGGAAAAACACGAGCGTCGTTTTAAACGCGGTATAAAATGGATGGGCGTGGGTGCACTCACACTGGTGCTTAGTTTTGGCGTCAATTTCCTCTGTTTTCAGTGTGCTGTAGATTTCCATACCCCGATGTATGTGATGACCAGTTTGGGCGCACTCAGCCTCTTGAAAGGGATGATTGATATTTTTTGAGGAATTGGTTAATAGGTTATTTGGTTATTTGGTTATTTGGTTATTTGGTTATTTGGTTATTTGGTTATTTGGTTATTTGGGGATGGTCCAGAGCTTAGTATTTCAACTGAATCCTGGAAAGCAGTTACCCCAAGCTTTGGACCATCCCCAATTCCTTCACACCTCCATCATGATCTCCACCAAATTCGCATCTCCGGGCAGTCCCAGTTTTTTGCGCAGACGATAGCGGCTGCCCTCCACACCGCGCACGGAAATATTGAGCAAATTAGCAATTTCCTTTGTACTCAGGTTCATGCGCAGGTAAGCGCATAATCTCAGATCATTCGGACTGGTTTGCGGATAGCGTTCCCGCATTCGCTTGAGAAAATCCCCGTGTACTGAGTCAAAATGGATCGCAAAATGCTCCCAGTCCTCGTCAAGCTGCGTGTCGAATTGCATGGTGCGAATGATTCGGCGGATATCCTCCTGCAAGGTTTGGCTGGAGGGTTTCTTTTCAAGCGCCTTTTCCAGTTCCGCCTGTAAGGTGGTCAGGATTTCACCTTTCTGTACCAGGTGCATGGTGGCAAGCGCAAGTTCCTGATTCTTGTGCAGTACTTCCGATTCCAGCTTTTCTGCGCGCAGCCGGGTTATTTCCTGTTCATTTTCTGCTACAATGCGTTGCTGCTCTGCGCTTTCTTGTTGAAAATTGATCTCCAGCGCATTTTTCTCCTGTTCAAATTTGCTGCGTTGTCTTCTGAATCCCCAACCTAAAGCAAGCAAAAGCAGCATAAAGTAAACCGTTTTTGCTGTGAAACTCGCGTACCAGGGCGGACTGATCCGAAAGGAAAACTGCACGGGCGCACTTTCCACGCCATATTCGTTGCGGGCTTTAACGGCAAATACATACTCACCCGCAGGCAGGTTCAGGAATTCCCGCTCCGTTTTTTCATTCCACGCGGACCATTCATTGTCCAGGCCTTTCAGTTTGTAACTAAACCGGATTTGACGGGTTGAACCAAACACATTCGCTGTAAAAGTGAATGAGAGCGTGTTTTGGTGGTATGGCAAGGTCAGTTTATCTTTGAAAGGGTAGAAGCCTCCGAATAACAAACTATCGCCAACCCATGGAAGATTTACGCTGGAAACCATCACCTGCAACGAAGTGTCTGCGCGGCGCAAACGCTCCGGGTCCAAGTGCAAAAACCCTTTTTCTGAACCGAAGAAGATGTTGCGTTCGTCTCCCGGAAAAATATGCTCGAAGCCACCAACCATTTGTCCATTCAACAATGGAAACGTTTGCCGACGGATCTTTTTCTCCAAACCAACATCTTCAACCCACAAAATGCCTACTTCCATCCCCCGGCAAAACCACACATTGCCTTGCGCATCCTCGCGCAGATATCGGATACGACCTGCCCCGCCAATCCATTGATCGAGTTTCGGAGCGGGCTCAAAACGGTGTGTTGTTGAATTGAACCTAAAAATGCCATGATCTGCGGCGACCAGTACTTTGCCGCCAATCTCAAAAACATAGTTGTTCAGATCCGAAGGCAAGCCATCTTTTCTACCCAATAACTGCACCTTTAAGTCCCTGAAATTCTCCAGAATTTCTACCTTAAAAACGCCCCGATATGGATGTGAGACCCAGATGGAACCATCCACGTCGCGTACCATGATGCGGCAGGATTCATTTAACCCATCCAGTCGCCGTCGAAAACGCCAGTCGCCCACACCTGAGCGTGTGAACAATGCCAGGCCATCGTACAGGCCAGCCACCAAAGCGGTGTCATTGAGCAACACAAACTGCCAGGCACCCTGTCCGTCTGAAATTCGTTGTGCGTTTCCATTTTGAATTTGAAAAGCGCCCTCATGATGACCCAGCAACAGTTTTCCACCCACCACATTCAAGCCCCAGGATTGCCCCGTTGTGCCGGGAATCAGCTTAAAATCCTTGGAGTCAAATGGGTTGGCATATCCTCCAAAAGACTTGACAAACAAACCGTTGGATGTGCCGAGCCAAAGCTGGTTGTTGTGAATACGGGAAGCATACCCAGTACCTTCCAGGACCGCATCCGGCAAAATGCGGTAAAAAGGCGAACTGATCTCTACCTGCGCAATACCGTTGTCCAGGCCGAGCCATAGGTTATGGGATTTGTCCGCAAATACCGTGAGCACATTGGTGTTTTGCAAACCTTCATTTTTTTGTATCCACTGGATCGGGCGTCGATCCTTACCGAGCACCACCAGGCCACCCAGAGAGGTGCCCAGGGCTATTTGTTCATTAGGTAAAAGGTCAGCGCTGTAAATTCTCTTTTCCCGAAAGAAAGCATCCAAAGGGGTGGTCCAAGGGGTAAGACGATCCTTTATAAGGCAAAAAATCCCGTTTTTCAGGGTTGTTACCAGCACAGTATCGCCGCTTAAAGGCAGCAAGGCTGTCACGGGACTTTCGGGTTTCATGCCCGCCGCGAGTAGGTTGAAATGTTGGCCATCAAATGTCATCAGGCCATTGTTGGCATCGTGGAGCAACATCCTTCCGGCGGCTTTGCCCAGGAAACTCATTTTTCCTCCACTCGAAAAAGTGCGAATCTGATCGTTTTTTAATTGAAATAGTCGCTCATCACATCGGAAACAAACAGAACCGTCATCTGCTACAACGATATCCCACACGTCGGCAAATTGTTGGTCCTCTTTGGGAATCCGGTCAGTGAGCGGATGATACGACAAACGGCCCTGTGCATCGGGGTTGAAATAACCGATCTCACCTTGTCCGCCCACATAGATTCTCCCATCCGGAGCAATAGCGACAGAACGAACGCAAGTACCGTTGGCAATCGGAAAGCGCTGCCAAAGGGCACCGTCAAAAATGAGCAAGCCCTCGTTGTTGGCGAACAACAATCTCCCCTGCACATCCTGTGCAATATCCCAATTCTGGGTGCCTGCATGATAAGCAGCCTTGGGAAAGTTCGTCACTGGAGGCAAACCAAGGTTGCCGGTCTGGGCGCAAAGCAGACCAGAGAATAATGAGAATATTAGCGTGAATAGTTTCAAAACAGGTGCACCATGTAGTAGTTAGTTCAACGCTGCAAGGTAGTATGGTCGGCAACAAACTAGGTTGTCGTAGTAATGTCGTAGTCCTTGCGTAACCTTGTCGTACAGTAAAAATAGGTCGTCTGGAGGTGGTATTTCTAAATTTGAGGCACAAAAACCAATACATTTCAAAATAAAATTTCATTTCTGCAAACGCAACTTTCGTATGACTAAACTATTTACACTGCTTTTCGCCTTACTGTGTGTGGGCTTTCAAAACACCTACGCCCAAACGATCCTCGACTTCGAAACCGCTGCTACCAGTACCAGTTTCCAGTATTTTGGAAGTTCTATTGACGGGCAACTCACCCAAACCATTGCAAACCCCAATCCTACTGGTCTGAATACCAGTGCTACGGTGTTGGAGTTCAAAAAGCCTACAGGCGCTCAAACCTGGGCGGGTGGCTTCTCAAATCCCAATCCTGTCACCCCGGTTAATGTGATCAGCAACACCATCATTACCCTGAAGGTGCATTTTGACCACATTGGCAACATCACCCTGAAGCTCGAAAATTCAGCCGACGGGGGTCCCAACTGGGTTCAGACTGTGGTCAACACAAAAGTTGGGGAGTGGGAAACCCTCACGTTCAACACCTCACTGCCAAGCATTGAAGGACCGAACTTGCCGGCAGCGGGGCATATTTACAATACCATTACCCTCTTTACTGATTTTGGGGTCAGCCCGACTACAGATCAGGTGACGTACCTGGATGACATCAAAGTGGAGCAGATAATTTCATGCAACGCGGTGCTCGATTTTGAGGCCCCGGCGACCAGCACTACTTTCCAATATTTCGGGAGTACCATTGACGGCCAATTGTCAAGCAC
>JAUSMG010000475.1 GCA_030645295.1 Saprospiraceae bacterium
ATCGTCGCAATCGAACCAATCGTCGCAATCGAACCAATCGTCGCAATCGAACCAATCGAAAAATCGAACCAATCGAAAAATCGAATCAATTACATGATCCAAATACAAGCTTTCGAGTTCAATCCATTTGCCGAGAATACCTACGTCGTGTGGGACGAAACGGGCGAGTGCGCCATTTTTGATCCAGGCTGTTACACCCTTGAGGAACGTAACATATTGCGCCAATTTATAGAAGAGAAAAAACTACGCCCGGTGCGGCTGATCAACACACATTGCCATTTGGACCATGTGTTTGGTAACCCTTTTGTGGTCAAGACCTGGGGAATCGGGCTGGAAATCCACGAAGGGGAATGGCCGGTGCTGGAACGTTTTGAGCAGGTATGCCAGATGTATGGTGTGCCCTTCGAAGGCCATCAGCCGATGCCGATCAATTTTCTGGAAGGCGGCGAAACGCTCTCTTTCGGCAACACAAAACTGAAGATCCTCTTCACGCCCGGCCACTCGCCCGCAAGCATTTCATTCTATTGCGCAGAGGAAGGCTTTGTCCTCTCCGGCGACGTGCTTTTCCTCGAAAGCATTGGCCGTACTGACCTGCCTGGTGGAAATTTCGATACGCTGATTCACAGCATTCAAACTCAAATATTTACTCTTCCGGACGAGACGCTGGTGTTTTCTGGCCACGGTCCCGCGACTACAGTGCGGCATGAGAAGGAGTACAATCCTTTTCTCTAGGACGTTGGACTGCTGGACTTTTGGACATTGGACTTATTGGGGCCCTGGGCGTCTAATTGTCTAATGTCCAGTAGTCCAAGGTCCAGCAGTCCAACGTCCAGCAGTCCAAAAGTCCACCAGTCAATTCATATTATAATTCACCCCAAGCCGCCACTGACGTCCCTGTTGCGGATTGTAGATCAGGTCGTCTGGAGTGCCTGTTGCATCAATGCCCGCGTAGTGTCGGTCGAAGACATTAATCACGTGGAAATAAACAAGAAAGTGGTTGCTCAGATACAGGCGTGACATAAAATCCCAGGTGGTAAATTTATCCAGTCTTGAGCGTTCGGGCAATCGGTAGATATCTTGAAAAATGACCGATTTTCTCAAGGTTGAACCCTGTTGATTGGAGGATATCACGAGTTCAAATTTCTTTCCGGCTTTGAAATAATAGCGGAATTGGGTGTGCCATTTGGGCTGATTGCGCACCTCGTTGGTTGAGGGAAAATCATAGCCAAACCATTCTCGCCCCCGTGCATACTGGACAAAAAACTCCATCCGGTTTGTCAGTGGAACCTCCTTCTTTTTGTCGATAGTTAGTGGAATCACCAATGAACCAGAGCGGAAATTCCCCTGAAATCCCCACATCGAAAGTGCCAGGCCGGGGGCATTTCTAAAACCATAAGATTGGCTGTAAACAATACCCGGCTCATCTACCAAATAGCCTGGCCGGTAAAGATTATGTGCTTCTTGCCAAAACAACAGCCCTTCGAGACTAGAGCCCCTGCGGGTGGTGTATCGGATGGCTGCTTCTGACGCATAGGTCTTTTCTGGTTGAGGATCTGGGTTTCCTGGCTGAAGTACAAAGCCACTTTGGGGTACGATCTGATAGGTATGAGCGCTGCCGTAAAGTGAGGCGTGGCGAATACCCGTTGCAACATTGGCCCGAAAAGTCCAGTTGCTGTCCAGGCGGTACAAGGCTCCAAGCCGGGGCGCAAGTACGCCGCCTTCTCCAAGTCTGATACTCGCAGAGCCTCCACCTACTACATGAAGATGTTTTCCACGCCAGCTCAGCTGCGAAAACCCAAATCCATGGAAACCGACCTGAGCTTGTTGATTGGTGTGGATGGGTTGAATTATGTTTGGCATAACATTGCCGTCAATTGCAATTTCCACCGGTGCATTGAGGTAAGTAACCAGTGGTACCCCGGCACCCAGATTTGCTTGTGCTCCGGCGTCAAATTGCATCCGTTTTCGCTTGCCGATCAACACACTCATGCGCGATTCGATGCGTGCGTCCAGGCCATTGGCCGTTGCAAATCGCTCCTCGGATGCATACCAGTTGTAAATATTCCGCAACAACGCCGCCCGTGCAGTATCCGAAAGCGCAGGTCCTCCGCGTGTCCGATAATTGGCAGCGCTGAGTTGATCGAAGATATACGTTGTGCTGCTGGTGTTGTCTACTGTATAGCGTTGAAACGACAGGTTGGTATAAGTTGAGCGGCGTTTTCGTTGGCCTTTAAATCCCAGTGTAAACGTCTCGATCCGTTCGGAAAGTTGATTGGACGGATTGGCGTATGCAACGGCCAAAGGGCTTATTCCCAAAGAAGTGTGATCGAATCTTTGCATCCGGTGGTAAGTAAAGTGCAGCCAACGCCAGGTGAGATTGATGCCGAACATCCGGCTCTCGTGGGGAATTTGAGAAAACCGTGGAAAACTGTCGCTTGGATCCGCTGAAGCCGCGCGAAAGTTTGGGATCCGGCGATAGAGCGAAGAATCCAGTCCTAATGGGAGGTACTTATTGGTGTTGTACAGATCCTGGTCGTAAAAAATATCAGTCCGATCCCGTACGGTACTGCTCCCATAAAGACTGAACCGGAATATCTTTTTGTCCTTCCCAAATTTTCCCCCGAACATTAAATCCAGGCTGTTGTAGCCAAAACGCCCAAAGCCCAGATCCGCCTGGGTGTAAACCGGTCGTTCGCTTTCTTTCAGGATAATGTTCATTACCCCCGCGCAGGTCTCATCTCCATAAATAGCACCCGCCGGACCGTACAGGATTTCGATTCGCTCCGCCTGCCGGATGGGCAATTGGGCGCCGATGGGCATTCCCAATGCCAAAGAGGGTTTTATAGGAACATCATTGATCAGCACCTTCATGTATTGATTGCCCGAAAGTCCGCGCACAATGAACGTCTCCCCTTCCACCGCATTGCCAGGCTGCGATACACGGATGCCCGGGGCGGCTTTGAGCACGTCGGTCAGGGTTACAAAACCATTGCGCAGAATATCCTCTGCTGTAAAAACAACCGTGGTGAATGGGACTTCCTCTACTGCATCCAGGGAGCGCGTCGCAGAGATCGCTACGGTTTTCTTTTTGGAAAGATCGCGTGGCAGAATATCACGTTCCGTGAGCCGTTCCGGGGCGAGCAGCAGCGTAGAATCGTTTTGAGCAAAAAGGATCGCAGGCAGAAAAGCCAGCAAAAACAGGATTTTGGACATTGGATGTTAGACTTTTTACCCGCCGAAGCACTGTTGTCCGCTTAATCTTTCGTTAAGTTGGAGCCAAAGGTGGGTTTGGAATGCCGCGAAATGTAGGGTGTTTGTATGATTTAAAGTAAAAACAAGCAACATGTGGATAAAAACAAAAAACGTTCTTACCTTTGCCCCACTATACTGAACGTTTTTCACGAGAGGGAACCAAATGGTTCCCTCTCTTTTTTACCCGCCGTAGCCTTGGCGAAGGCGGGTTTACCTTAACTACTTCATCTGCCGTAGCCTTGGCGAAGGCGGGTTTACCAATAAAAAAATGTGACCAATGTGTTTGAATGTGGACAATGTGTTTAATACCTCCATCGGACCCAATTGACCCAATTGACCACATTGACCACATTGGCCACATTCAACTAATTCAATGGAACTTACCGAACGCATTGGCCAATTATTGGCAGAAAAATATTCCAGCGACGAGATGTTCGCCGACTGCTACACGATCGAAGTCGAACTGAAGCCCGGCAATAAACTCTTCATCTACGCCGACAGCGATTCTGGGCTTAGCCTTGCAAAATGCCAAAAACTCAGTCGCTATGTGGAGCATCAATTGGACGAAAACGGCTGGCTTGGCGAGACTTATGGTATAGAAGTCAGTAGCCCGGGTATTGACCGACCGATTAAATTCCCACGGCAATACTTGAAAAACGTGGGGCGAACCATGGCCATCCGATGCAAGGATAAAACCGAACATCTGGCCACCATGAAATCCGCCGATGAGACCCAAATCGTTCTGACTCAAATCGTGGTGGAACGGGATGGTAAAAAGAAGATCAAAAAAGAAGTAGAAACCATAATACCCTACGATCAAATCGAAAAAGCAGTAGTGAAGCTGCCGTTTTAACAGGTTGATAAAAGTTGATGGGGTTTATAGGGTTGATAATAAACCCTCAACCCTATAAACCTGATCAACCCTTTCAATCAACACATATTCAAATCAACAATAATGGTCAATTTAGTAGATGTATTTGCAGAATTTAAAACGGGCAAAAACATAGACCGGCCCACGATGGTGCGCGTTCTGGAAGACGTGTTCCGTACCCTTATCAAAAAGAAATACGGCACGGACGAGAACTTCGACGTGATCGTAAACACGAACACGGGCGACCTGGAGATCTGGCGCGTCCGGGAAGTTGTACCCGATGGTGAGGTAACCAATGAACTCTCTCAGGTAAGCGAAACCGAGGCGCGTGGCATTGATGAAACCAACGCTATCGGCGACGAGTGCTATGAGCAACTTTCCATCGAAGACTTTGGCCGTCGTGCCATCATGGCTGCGCGTCAAACCCTCGTTTCTCGGGTCATGGAACTCGAAAAAGACGAGATCTACCGCAAATACTCCGAGCGCGTTGGACAGGTGATCACCGGTGAGGTGAACCAGATCATGAAAAAAGAAGTCCTCGTGCTGGACGATGATACTGGCAACGAATTAATACTGCCTCGCACAGAGATGATCCGCGGCGATTATTACCGCAAGGGCGACGTGGTGAAGGCCATCATCAAACGCGTGGAAATGCGCAACAACGTGCCGTTCATTATGCTGAGCCGTACAGATTCAGACTTCCTGGCCAAATTGCTGGAAGCCGAAGTACCTGAAATTGAGGACGGCGTGATCGAGATCAAAAATATCGTCCGCCTTCCCGGCGAACGCGCCAAAATCGCGGTGGAAAGTCACGACGAACGCATCGACCCTGTGGGCGCCTGCGTTGGTATGAAAGGCAGTCGTATTCACGGAATCGTGCGCGAACTGCGCAACGAGAACATCGACATTGTAAATTACACGACCAATACCGCGCTCTTTATGCAGCGCAGCCTTACGCCTGCAAAGATCACAACCATCGAATTCGACCATGAGGCCAAACGCGCCGCCGTTTACCTCGACGCCGATCAGGTGAGTCTCGCTATCGGTAAAGCGGGCAGCAACATCAAACTTGCCAGCCGACTCACAGGCTACGAAATAGATGTGTACCGTAATCAGGCTGAATACGAAATTGACGACGTAGATCTGGAAGAATTCAGCGATGCCATTGAGCCTTGGGTCATCGAGACCTTCAAGAACATTGGCTGCGACACTGCCCGTCAGGTACTTGAACTCAGCGCCGAAGAACTTATTCGTCGCACTGACCTGGAGGAAGAAACGGTGCGCGAAGTGCTCCGTATTTTGTCCGATGAGTTTGAGGAAGGCAAGTAGTTACAAGTATCAAGTTGAAAGTTACAAGTAACAAGTATCAAGTTGAAAGTTCCAAGCCGGGTGCCACTTGTAACTTTCAACTTGATACTTGCCACTATTTTTCTTGTACAAACTTTTCAATTTCCTTTTTCCAGACCAGATAACCAAGCCCGTTCAGGTGCATGCCATCCTCCGTGAATTTGGCGGCCATATTCCCGTCCGCATCTTTCAGCGGCGTGGCAATGTCAAGAAAGGGCACTGTAAAATCGTGGGCAATTTTTATGATGTGGGCATTTAAGTCCAATACATCTTCGTTTTTTGCCCCTACTTTTCGCACCCCATTATTCACAGGCAAAACGCTCTGCAGATACAACTCTGTATCCGGTGATTCCGTCCTGATCTTTTTCACAATGGCCCGGTAAGCCATTTCTATTTCAGGGACAGAGTTTCCAAAAACCAGATCATTTATTCCGATCAATAAAAAGATTTTCAAGGGTTTATGCCGGAAAATCTCCGGCAGACGCTCCAATAACCCCTCCGTATAATCTCCGGAAATTCCGCGATTGAGCACGACGGGACCCTCGGCAAAAATCTCGTGCCACTCGGCTTGTTCCGTTTGGCTGTCGCCCAGGAAAATGATGCTTCCGGTTCTTTCGGGCAAACGTTCAAAGTGCTGGACGCGGTGATGGTGAAGTCCCTCCGTGGAGTGCTGCAATCGAATTAAGACATACCTAAATCCTCCTAAACGGTGCACTGCGAACCCGGCTGCCCCTAGGGCCAGAAGATTAAAAAAGAGCGAGAGGTAAAGCAGTCGTTTCATGTTGAGCATGTAGAATATGTGGAGATGATTGAGCCAGTAGCGTACAAATTTCAAGCCCTCAACATGCTCAAGCCCACAACAGTTTTTAAAACAGTTCCTTCCCAATAAATTTAGTCAGTCCGCCCGAGATCTTAGAACCCAGCTCCAGGGCAAAAGCATACTGCTTGTACTTGCGTTTGAACTTCGGTCCCAGATCGATCAGGCCGCGGATATAGGGCTTTTGGGCCGTGCGGACACCGAGGGCTACTTTATCCATGGTGCCCAGTTTCCCCTGCCAGGTTTCTGATTCCCGGAGGATTTTCTCCATCGAATTTCGATTCTGATCATGGTATTTTTTGACATACCTCACCCCTTTCACCGGATTCACGAATTTGAGGTCCTCCTGCATAAATTTGACATAGTCCTGCACCAGTCCGTCGAGTTTTTGCTCGGCAGGCAGGTTGCTGTTGGCCAAACGGCTGAGTTCTTTTTGATGCGCAGATAGCCAGCGGTTTTGTTTGAAGGACGCACAGTTTGATAATAGAAGCAACAGGCATAGCGCCGCCATCGCGCGCATTGGCCAGGACTTCGAAAATGGATCGGCTGTGGCAGATAAAGCAAATAATAATTTCATAAGTGCAAATGTAAAAAAGCCCACGAAGCTCTTTTGCTTCGCGGGCTTCGGATATGTTTCATGAATGAAAATCGTCGGATTGGGATGGCCTGTGTATTAAATGTGGTCAATTGGAAAAATGTGGTCAATGTGGTCAATGTGAATAAATTGCCTGGGATTATAAGGAAAGCAATTAAATCGGTTATGATCAAATAACACATTGACCACATTTTTCACATTGACCACATTAAACACTTACTGGATTAAAATCTTTCCGGAGGCTACCAACTTGCCGTCGGCGGCAAGTTGGTAGATAAATTGTCCCGCCGGAAGTTGTTGCCGGAGCAATCGGAATTCGGAATGGTCAAAAAAGTGATTAGAAATTAATCGGCCTTGGATATCGTAGAGCAATAGGGCATAGGATTTAGCATGGATGCCTTCTACTTTGAAATTGACACTTTCTGTGGCGGGATTGGGGAATACTTTCACATCCGCCCCAGGGACATACACCTCTTTGGTTTCGGTCAATATGATGAAATTGTCGCACACCGTGTGATACGTAGTATTGGAGTACACCGGTGCGTTGAAATCAAAGTAGATGGCAGCGCTATTGAAGATCGTCGTTTCGCATGGCGCGTCTGGTTTTTGAGACACGCGAAACTTTACAAATCCTTCACTTGGCACGCCGCCACCGGGGAGGAGATTAAGGTTTGTGAGGGTGAACTCTACAACACCACCGCCTAAGATGTCAAATTGGTAGGGATGGCTCGCAGCGCCCGGGTACACCGTTGCCGGGTCCAGTGCAGCAGAGAGGGTGTCGCGGATAACGACCTGCTGCACCGTGTCGGCGCCAGTGTTCTGAAATTGGATTACATAGTCCAAATCGGTTTGTGGACTGACGTAGTGAGGCACGTCATAACCTTTAGGATGGCCTCTTTTTAAGTACAAAGGATTAAAATCGGAATCATTGCTTTCTTGACAGTCACTTTCAATAAAAGCGTCTGCGTCGTCTTCCGGAAACATCGTATAAAACCCGAGCGATACTTCGCCCGTGCTGGTATCTGTTAAGCAGCCTTCGACCGCAGCGGTAGGGTAGCTGGTGCCGGGGTAGCCCGGGCTTTGCTCCGCGATGATGCGGAATGTTTTTCCGGTGGCTAGATGCGACCATACCAGCACACTTTGACCAACATCCAGATCAAACTTGTATTCGGGACCGCCGGGAGGTGTGAGCATGACCATATCTTCAGTAATAACATAGCCCAAAGGCCCTCCCATATCACCGTTTCCAATATTTTCCAAAAGCATTTTGACAGAGTCGTTCTCGCAAAACGCCTTGGCAGCAATAATGGCTCCATCCCAGCCGGTGTTGTTTCCACAAAATGCATTGGGTGAGATCTGTGCTACCACGCAATGGGTTTGACCTGTCTGTGTGTCATCGCAATCGAGGTATGCGGTCAAGGTGAAATTACCGCAATCTCCATTATTAAGCGTGCCTAAGTTGAACCGGAAAATATTGTCTCCCTGGGGGATTGTATTGATTGAACTGCCCGTGAGCGTCAAAGCCGGGTCCAGTGCCACGTCTACATAAGTATTGAGCGAAGGCACGGTGCCGGAGTTGCAATAACGGATACTGTAGGTGTTGTCTGTACAACGGCGCAACACTGGGGTGGTGACGTCTACTTCATTGCGTGCGCAATCGAACAGCGTTTTTGCCGGAATACTTACATATACAGTATCGTAAAAATTTGGCACATAAACACTTACAATGGAATCGCAGGATTCCCAATAAAAGTTTGGCGGGTAAAGGATCAGGTTATAATTGCCCGTATCGACCTCAACTTTCAAATCACCGTTTTGATTCGCCACGGTATAAAGTGTATCGAATGGACTTTCAACCCTGACCACCCAATTGCGCAAGCCTGGTTCTCCCGGGTCTTTTTGGCAATTGGCATTGAAATCACGGAAAATATTGGCCTGGATATAACTGGTAAGCACGGTGCAATTCTCATCTGCCTTGACCAGATAGGCGTAAGATTCTCCAAAACCGCTCACAAATTGTTCGGTAGAGCCTGCAATCACGGCGCCTCCTCTGACCGGGACCAATCCAAATCCCTGGTCAAAACCACCCCGGCCCACCAAGGCCTCACAGATAACATCACCATTCTCTTCTAATTTGAGCATCACCAGGTTCTCCAAATCGTTCGCGCTCGTTTTGCTGCCTCCCAGGAATAATTTGCCATTGGAAGATTTTAACGCGAAGAAATTGTAGTTCGGGAAAAGTTTTTGCCAGATCGGCGTTGGACTTCCGGCCCCATCGATTTTAAGGAGAAAACCTTCCCCTCCAGGTTGTGTATTGGTATAACCTGTCAATAAAAAGGTGCCGTCTGAATTGACGATCACCGCACGCGTTTCGTCGACGGCATCTGTACCGAAAATGTTTTGGAAGGTGTAGGAAGTGCTCCAGATCTGTGTGCCGAATTCATTGATGCGCAGGGCAAGTACATCCTTGTCATCGCTTAAAACGCTCTGCGTTTCAGCGCCGATAATTAAATCGCCATTTGGGATGGCCGCTAACGAATGACCCCTCCGGCGGTATGCTTGCTGGCCATAGGTATTGAGCCAGATCATAGTGCCTTCAGCGTCCGTTTTTAGTACGAATACATTTTCTTTATTGCCGGAATAACTTTGAAATCCTGAAAGCACCAGATTGCCATTCGGCAGTTCCAGTAGTGCACGCGCCTCATCATCCAAAGGTCCACCAAAAGTATTATCCCAGAGTTTGTTGCCAAACGCATCCGTTTTCAAAAGATAGATGTCGCGTTGCATTGGGCCATTGGCATCTGCGTCAACATATCCAGCAATGGCATAGCCTGAATCCAAGGTAGCCACTACAGCGAAAGCTTCAGTAGTGGAAGCCGGGCCACTGGCGGCTATTTGCTTGTTCCACTGCTGCTTGCCATCCACGTCCGTTTTGATCAGAAAAATACGGCTGTTGCCATTGTATGCACCAGCCATGATAAAGCCACCATCACGGGTGGGGGCAATACTGTAAGCGGCGTCTTGGCCGCTGCCGCCAAATATACGTTCCCATCCCTGACTGTGTGCAGGAGCAACAGACAGCAGGATCAGAGAGAGTAAGTACAGGTACTTTTGCATGATGGATTGGATTACTGGTCGAAGGAAATTTCTTTCGACAGTACAAAAGTGCGGGGAAGGGTTGGGGACACTAAAGACAAAAATTTGCATTTGTTGAATCTTTTTTTGTGATATATTTTACCTTGCAACCTTATTTTTTTGTTTTTTACGTTCAAAAACGTAAAAATCGAAGTTTTTTTCTGCAGCTTTGTTGAACAGATAACTTGAAAAAAATATG
>JAUSMG010000485.1 GCA_030645295.1 Saprospiraceae bacterium
GGTAACGGGCTCTTCATCTCTGCATGATAAATATTCAAAGATCCATAAGGAGTATGAGGAAAAACGTCGACTTGAGATGCTTGCTCTGGACTATTTCCAAAACCTCATCAACTATTATATCGTA
The DNA here is from genome assembly GCA_030645295.1 of Saprospiraceae bacterium. Lineage (GTDB taxonomy): Bacteria > Bacteroidota > Bacteroidia > Chitinophagales > Saprospiraceae > M3007. The sequence continues at coordinate 125 of JAUSMG010000485.1, forward strand.
AAGCGTTCACCAAGTGAGGAAGTTTGTAAGTACGCAACCGAATATTTTAACGAGCTTTTGCCATTGTCTAAAAAAGCAGATACTGGTCAGTTTTACTTTCATACTTACCAGATAGGCATTATCAAGCATCTTTCGGCGAATGACTGTGTAGGCGCGCTAAAAATGTGTGCTGAAAGCCTTGCAATCTTGCAAAAGAGAAAGATTTCTAACAGGGCAGGATTGGTTTCTGTTTGTTTTCAGAAACTTGCCTGCCTTATACAATTGCGGATTTTTGATGGGCAAGCAGAGGAAACGATAGATTATTGCCTTTCCCTTGAAGAAGAGGGAACATTCAATTGGTTTCGTACCCACGAGCTTTATCTACACTTTTGCCTTTTTGCCCACCGATATGAAGACGCTTTAAGTATCTTTGACAAATCCTCACATCATCCAAAATTCGAATCTCTCGGTGGCGCAGCGCGCGACAACTGGCAAATTTATGGCGGCTATCTACACCTGCTCGCAGCCCTCGGCAAACTCGATCCTGCCAAAGTTGAAAAGGCCGTCGGAACCTTCCGCTATGGCAAACTTTCCAACGAAATAGAAGTGCTCGATAAGGATAAACAGGGCATGAACATCCCGCTTATTTTTCTGCCGGTCATTTACCACTTGGTGAAAGGAACCTTCGATACCTCCGATATCTCCACAGAATCCCTGGAAAAGTACCGCAAACGCTATCTGGACAACGATATGAACCGTCGCAGTGCAGCATTCCTTAATATGCTCATCGCATTTGCCAAACGCGATTACAATTCAGCCAGTGCGGATAAGAAGATCAAAAAGGAGCTGGACCTTCTCGCCAAAGAACAGCCGCAAGTAGCCGGGCAGACCTTTGCCGTAGAGATTATCCCTTATGAAGACTTGTGGGGAATGATGGTGGGTAGGGGCACATAAAATCAAAGCGGCCCGACAAAAAAATTCTGGCGGGCCGCTTCGACTGCAACATTAATTCATTCTAATTTTAACGGCATTCGCCGCCACTTAACTCATAAGAACGGTCGCCCATTTTTTTCACCTTAAGTTGGTGCGTAAGGCAGAGCGTTTCCAAAACTTTTTCAATGGGTTGGCTGGTGAGCGGGGCGCTGTGCGGACAGCCCGACATGGCTGGATTGCGCAGGGTAATATTCACGCCATAAAATTTTTCCAGATCGCTCACCACATGGTTGAGCGGAGTATTTACAAACTCAAGTCCTCCTGTTTGCCAGGATAGTTCGTTGAGGGAACTCACCGTCAAGATGCGCACTTTAGCCGCGGAATGATCGAACACGGCTTTTTGATTTGCGGTCAATACGGGGCCCTCGCTTTGGGCAGTGGGCGAAAAGCGGACTTTTCCAGAGCGCACCAATACAGTGGTCTGGTTGGCGGTTTGACGCACATCGAATTGAGTACCAAGTACTTCTACGGTTCCTCCGTTAGCGAGTTCCACTTTAAAGGGATGAGCAGGATCATGCTGCACTTCAAAATAACCTTCGCCCTGAAGTTTTACCCGGCGTTCTTTACCGATCCACTTTTCAGCGTAGCTCAACTGACTGCCTTCACGCAACCATATCTGCGAACCATCTGGCAAAGTAACACTTTTTGGATCCGCATTTTCTGCTGAAACGGTCACTATGGAGGCACTGGAAGCTGAAAACTGCTGCCAGCCCCAAACAGAAGCCAAAAGCAGGGCGATCGCGGCTGCAACACGCATCAGCCTTTGACCGTGGGAAACCCGCATGAGTGGCTGCACGACATTGTTGATGCGTACCTGTACCTTTTTGAAATCGGCGTCAAGGTCAGGAGCAAAGTTTTTACCGTAGCCTTGTGCAGCTTCCCAAATGCGTTGGTGGGTGGTTGCAATCTGATCATTTTCAGGCGATTGGCGCTGCCAATTGTCTAGTATAGCGGATTCTGCCGGGGTTATTTCCCCGGAGAACCGTTTGCTGAGCAGGAGTATGTATTCGCTTTCTTTCATTACTATTTGGTATTATTCTCACTTTGCTTTTCTGCATCTAAGACAATCCTTTATTGGGCATCCCCTATGCCCCCCAGGACCATATGTGCCCATAAAATGACAATCCACGACATTTCAGCATGATTTGTCAAAGCCACCCGGAGTATCTTCATGGCCTTGGTGATTTGGTTTTCAATGGTTTTGACGGAAATCCCCAGTTTATCGGCGATCTCACGGTGCGAAAGTTGCTCAAAACGGCTGAGGTTGAATACCACCCGGCATTTTTCCGGCAAAGAACCGATAGCGACATGTAGGGCATCTTCGAGCGTGTCCTGGGTTTCCCGCTTGTGTGTGTCCACTGCCGAAGTATCGGGCAAATGACCGAGGTCGTCGGTATAATCAAACTGGATGCGCCGGTTTGCCTTAATATAATTGAGTGACTTATTGACGGCAGCGCGACGAAGATAGGCGCGGAGCGAGGTGTGGATGTCCAGATTATCCCGCTTGTTCCAGAGCTCCACAAAAAGCTCCTGGGCAAGGTCCTGGCAAGTGCTTTCGTCCGGGATGAGCCGGTAAATATCGGAGAGCAAAAGCGGATAATGCCGGTCAAATATTTGCCGGAGTGCCCCTTCATTGCCAAAGCGGAGGGCGGAGAGCAATTGCTGTTCGGGTGTTTCCACGCTTTTTTAACTAAAAAAATTTAATTTTAAAATGGGGGATATTATTTAATGATTAAAAAATTATTCCAATCATAAAATAATCGTTAAAAAATATTATTCTGCAAATATCGAATATTAATAAAAATGCTCTTTTGCAAATGCGTTGCCAAAAAATATTTCTTACCTCCTCAAATAGGGGTATCGATGGGGGCTGATGTCCTTATGTCAGAAAAGCGACTAAACACATTCTGCTAAAATCTGAACATGGATACGAGAAATTCACTCCCCGTACTAGAATCAAGCCCGCTTTTTGCGGTGCTTTCCCCCGACGAACGCGCACTGATCCAACGCGGTGCAATAGTGCAAACCTACGGCAAACATTCCGTGCTTTACAAACCAGGGCAATTGGCGAACAAAGTCTATTTCATGCTCAAAGGAATTGTAAAGGTGGCTGTTCACGCCGAAAAGAAGGACATCATTAAGTATGTGGTGCGCCCCGGTGGACTTTTTGGTGAATCGTGTCTCACCGGTGATAACGTTCGGCGCGACTTCGCTTATGCCATGGACGATCAACTCGAAATTCTCGAACTTGACTCCAACGCAGTACTGGCAGTGATGAGAAGCAATTTTGCCTTCGCCCAATCACTCCTACATTTCCTTGGCGAACGGCTTCGTTACACAGAAAGCCAATTGGAAAACGTAGTATTAAAAGATTCACGCAGCCGGATCGTGGAATACCTGCACCAAATGGGCCACGAACAAGGCAGAAAGGTGGGACTTGAAACCCTGGTGAAACACAATATGACCCACCAGGACATTGCTGATCTCACCGGTACCAGCCGCCAAATGGTGACGGCGGTACTCAACCAACTGAAACGCTCTAACGTGTTGTATTTCAACCGGAAAAAAATTCTTTTCCGCGATCTGCAATCACTTCCAATGGGCGTTTGAGTTGTGATATTTGGATATTATGATATTTTGGATATCAATAAAATATCCGGATCTCTAATTATTCCAATATCATACAATATTTTTGCTTCATACGATAGAATGGGTTTTGTTCGAGCGGCACGCGTAATGCGGCGCCGCTTTTTTTTATACCAATTTTCCCAGACTACTGGACATTTTGACAATGGACATTGGAAATGACAAAAAAAACTTTCCTTTGAAGGGTCTAATAACCAACTTTTTCTGACCATGCGCACAAAAACTACCCTCGTCTTATTCCTTGCTCTGACCATTATAATGGGTTCAAATGCCCAGACCAATGAACTGCCACGATTTGCTACCGATGCAGAACGACAGTTGGAGCCGCCCCTTTCCTTACTTACGATTGGCATCACGACCCCGCCTCTAGCTCCCGTCCGTACCATGGCAGAGTGGGAAGAATTACAATCCCTCATCATCACCTGGAATGGCCAGAGTACGATCCTGACAGAAATTGTGCGCGCGGCACGTTTGGAATGCAAGGTGCTGATCTGTTGCAGCAGTCAACAAGTGGTGAACCTTGCCAAGAACAAACTCACCTCAAGCGGCGTAGACATTACTTCCAATGTCGAGTTCATCATTGCGCCCAACGACTCCATTTGGGTGCGTGATTATGGACCGAACAGTGTGTATGCCAACGATGTGGACTCGCTTTATTTTGTGGACTGGATATACAACCGCCCAAGTCGCCCGAAAGACGACACGATCGCCACGAGCATTGCCCCGTATTTCGGGGTGCCATTGTACAGTACTAGTGCTGCACCGACCGACCTGGTGAATACAGGGGGCAACTTCATGTCTGATGGCATGGGTACCGCCTTTGCGTCCTCGCTTATCTTAAATGAGAATGAATTTGGCAATCCTTATGGGGTAACCAATAAAACAGAAGCCCAGATTGACGGGATAATGTCCGATTTTATGGGTATTGATCGCTACATTAAAATGACTCCCTTGCCTTACGATGTGATCCACCACATTGATATGCACATGAAATTGCTGGATGAGGAAACGCTTTTGGTGGGGCAATACCCAGCCGGTGTGGCCGATGGACCCCAGATTGAGGCCAATATTCAATACGTTTTAGACAATTTTAAAAGTTCATTCGGGACACCTTATAAAGTGGTGCGTATTCCAATGCCCCCGGAAGCGGGTCAATATCCCAATACTACGGGGGATTACCGCACCTACGCCAATGCAGTTTTTGTCAATAAAACCATTCTGGTGCCTTTCTATGAGCAGGCTTATGATACGACAGCACAGCGCGTTTGGCAGGAATCCATGCCGGGTTATAAAGTGGTGGGGATCAATTGCAATTCCATTATTCCTTCACTGGGTGCAATCCACTGTATCACCAAGGAAGTCGGGGTAAATGAGCCATTGCGCATCGTTCATCAGGCCCTGGAATGCCAGGACAATGGGAATACTCCAGGCGGATATCCAATATATGCCACCATTCAGCACCGGACAGGCATTACAGGGGCAAAACTGTTTTACACCACCGACCTTTTTGCGCCCTGGCAAAGTACTGATATGTGGCAGGGGATCATCCCCAACGATGACTGGTTTGGCAGCATCCCTTCACAACCCGGCGGCAGCACGGTTTACTATTATATTGAAGGTACGGCGGTAAATGGAAAGACCCTTGCGCGCCCGATCACGGCACCGGATGGCTGGTGGAAGTTCTGTGTCTCACTCAGCTCCAAGGCTGAAGAGCCCCTTGCCGCTACCTTACTCAATATTTACCCAAATCCGGCTTCGGCCGTTACAGTTGTACCACTGCAGTCCTCCGCCAAAACTTATGGCAGCATACTGGTATTCAATAGTTTAGGGCAAATGGTTCAGAAGGTATTTGCCGGAGAAATCCCTGCTGGAAACAGCAACCATTTCTTGGATGCCGGGAGGCTGGCCTCTGGCGCCTACTTCGTTAAACTGCAGACAGGGGGGCAAGTGCAGATGAAAAAATTGGTGGTGCGGTAGGGGGGATGTCGTTCAATCAATCACCTTAAAGCCCGCATACTTCCACAGCACTTTCGGCAAACGAATGCCCTCCGGCGTCTGGTTGTTCTCCAACAATGCCGCCACGATACGCGCCAGCGCCATAGCCGAGCCATTGAGCGTGTGCGCCAGTTCGGTTTTGCCGTTTTCGTCGCGGAAACGCAGTTTAAGCCGGTTGCTCTGAAAAGCCTCGAAGCAAGAGACGGAGCTCACCTCCAGCCAGCGTTTTTGGGCGCCCGACCACACCTCAAAATCATACGTTTTTGCAGAAGCAAAACCCATGTCGCCGCCACAAAGCAGCAGGATCCGGTAAGGCAATTCAAGTTTGCGCATGATGCTTTCCACGTGGCGCACCATACCTTGTAAGGCTTTGTAGGATTGGTCAGGGTGTTCTGCCCGTACGATCTCCACTTTGTCGAACTGGT
>JAUSMG010000486.1 GCA_030645295.1 Saprospiraceae bacterium
GCTTGAAAAAATACCCTACAATACCACCTTCCGAAACAACCTGGCCGCCTACATGAAGTACCTGGATGGCTCTAATGCGGAGAAATACATGGCCTTTTGCTACCGTGCAGGCTATGAATTCTTCTGGAAAAAGAAAAATGACCCAGCCACCGCGCTTTTCTTCCTGGAATTCGCACTGAACCGCCAATATGAAGACATTCGTACCCTTGAGTCCATGGCTGAAATCAACGAAGCCACGGGAAATTCCGCCAAGGCCGCAGAATTCAGGGCACGGGCGAATGCGCAGAAATGATGATTATTGGTTATTAGGTTATTTGGTTATTTGGTTGCGCAAGCTTGGTATACCGTCCTTACATGATGGCAGGCTAAAATACCAAGCTTGCGCGAACGAATAACCACATCCCCAAATAACCAAATCCACCCATCCACAAATCAACAACAATTTGAAAGTTACCGACCATTTTCAAAAATCGAAAGGAAAAACCCTGGTTTCCTTTGAGGTGCTGCCGCCCTTGAAAGGTGGCAGCATGCAGGCTATCTTCAACACGCTGGATGCGCTGATGGATTTCAAGCCGCCGTTTATTGACGTGACCTACCACCGCGAGGAGTTTATTTACAATAAGCGACCCTCAGGATATTATGAAAAGACGGCCATCCGCAAACGCCCCGGCACCGTGGGCATTTGTGCTGCATTGATGCACCGGTATGGTGTGGATGCTGTGCCTCACCTCATTTGCGGAGGTTTTTCGGTAGAAGAAACCGAGAATGCACTAATAGATCTTAACTTCCTGGGAATCAACAATGTACTGGCCCTTCGCGGCGATGCCCGGCAGTTCGAGGATAAGTTTATTCCGGAATCCGATGGTCATAAGTTTGCACTGGATCTCGTGCGACAAATTGGCGGCATGAACCACGGGAAATACCTCGACCTCAACATCCAGAATGGGGAGCCGACCGATTTTTGCATTGGAATTGCAGGTTATCCGGAGAAGCATTTTGAGTCGCCCAACTTTGGCACCGATCTTCATTTCACCAAAGAAAAAGTGGAAGCGGGCGCGGGGTATATCGTAACCCAGATGTTTTTTGACAACAAAAAATTCTTCGAATACGTGGAGGCCTGCCGCGCGGCAGGCATTGAGGTGCCCATCGTGCCGGGACTAAAACCGCTGACCAAAAAATACCAGTTAAACTCCATCCCGCGCAAATTCTTCATCAATCTGCCTGAAGACTTTGTACGCGAAGTGCAAAAAGCAAAAGACGACGAAGCGGTCAAACAAGTGGGCATCGAATGGTGCGCCCAGCAGTCGAAAGAGCTCAAAGCCGCCGGGGTGCCTTGTTTGCACTATTATACGATGGGCGATACGGAGACGGTGAAGAAGATTGCGGGGGAGGTGGCGTGAGGGGGGCGTTACTTCAAATATTTAATTCTTCTTCGCCACAATCTTTAAGGTCAGCGGCACCATATCATCGATCATCTTATCCCGCGCCGTACCCAGAATTCCCGACTGGAAGGTCACGCCCCATTGCGTGCGGTTGATGGGGAATGCGGGTGATACCGCGCGGAGCATATCGCCTTCAATACTGACTTTGACGGGAATATTTACCGAATGGGTTTTGTCTTTTATGGTCAGACTGCCGCTCAGCACCCAGTTGAAATTCGGCATTGTGCTGGGCAGCACTTCGCTGAAAACGAATTCGGCTTTGGGGAAGTTATTTGCCTCAAAAAAATCGGAATCCATCAGGTGCGACTCCAAATCGCGGCGTTCTCCGGGGTCCTTGATGTCGGTGACGGTGATGGAATTCATATCGAGCGTCACTTTGCCGCTCAGCAATTGACCCTGATTCACCATCAACTCCCCACTTTCTACTGTAATGGTGCCTTGGTGGGCCGTTTTTTTCAAAGTTTTAGTCCCCGACCATTCAACTACCCCCTCCACGATCGAATAAACAGCAGATCCTTCAGTAGGAACAGGGTTTAAGTTGATGGTGTCCACCTTTGGAGTGGCTTGAACAGTCTCTGTTTTAGGGTCGTTTTTGCAGGAAAAAAAGGAAAAAAGTGAAAAAGCGAGTAGGATAGTGTTTCTGAAAATAGCTGGCATGGTAGTCAATTAGATTCCCTCCTTCGTTAAAACTACGGCGGGTAAAAATG
>JAUSMG010000002.1 GCA_030645295.1 Saprospiraceae bacterium
TCAGAATGTGGCAGTGATACATATAAGGCATATCCGGATCGCTGAAATCATCATACCGGACAACAATTTTAACAGATCCGTTCATCGGCGGCACGGTAATCACATCTTTCCGACCACGCAAGTTGGCTGCGGGCGTGCTCCCGCCGACAGAAACCACCCAAAACGAATTGCCGTGCAGGTGAAATGGGTGCGCCATCATAGTTTGGTTGGTCAATGTCCAGACTTCCGTTTTTCCTTGTTCGACCGTGAAATTGATATTTTCCATATCGAACTTCAATCCATTTAGGAAAAAATTCGTCATGCTCATCATAGGTTGGGCGGTCATCGCGAGGCTACGGGGCGTTGCACCGGTTTGTGAGAGCGGAGCGTTTGCAGTCAAGGTTGCCGGAATGTTCGTCACGGGATTCGCGGTAGGAGCGGTGACCGAAATAGTCATCAGGTCAAAATCGGTATCATCCAGCGGGCCCATCATATTGTTTCCACCGCCCATATTCATCATCAGGCCCCCAGGGTAGCCCTGTGGGAGCTGGCTGCCAAATTGTTTCAAAGTGAGTGATTGTCCTTCTTTTCCCGTCAAGTCGACCAAAATTTCAGCGCGTTCACCAGGAGAGAGGATAAGTTTCGACATTGAGACAGGGATATCGAGAAGCCCCCCGTCCCCGCCTATTTGGTTGAATATCAAGTTGCTGGCAAACCCAAAGTCAAAATACCGGTGGCTCGAACCATTCAACAACCGCAATCGCACCACTTGGGCGGGCAAGTTGAGGGTCGCTCCCCGAAGCACGCCATTTACGAGCACCTCGTTGTCTAATTCATCCAATTCGACAATTTGTTTATCTGTGCCAAAGGTCTTCCATTGAAATACGAGCGGAATGTCATCCAAACCGTAGTTACGAGGCAGGTTCAGCACAGCTTCCTCCTCATCGCGGACGATGATAAAACCAGCAGCACCTTTTACAACTTGTTTAAGCGTCTTTCCGTGTGGGTGCGGGTGATACCAGTACGTCGCAGCGTGGTCAAGCACCTCAAAAGAAGGCGACCAGTCTGTACCTGCTAGTATAAGATTATGAGGGCTACCGTCATTGTGCGGAGCAACATGCAAACCATGCCAGTGCACGGTAGTGGTATCGCCCAATTGATTGTGGACATTGAGCGTAACGGTTTCACCTTTTTTCAGAATCAGGGTGGGCCCTAATTGTGAACCGTTGTAGCCAATTGTATTGGTTTGGATCCCAGGAAAAATTTCGCTCGTGCCATGCTGTACCGTCAGATCAAATGTGGTTCCCTCGAGCGCGTGTGGGATTGGAACTGTTGTTTGGCCTGAGGATGTTGCCGCTGAAAAAAGCAAGAAAGCAAGGGTTATTGGCCGGAAAAAATTGATTTTCATTGTGTTGAAAATTGAATGGTGGGCATTATTCACCTGTTCCTAAGCAAAAAGATCATTGCTTCAAAAAAGAGGTTTGACCGAGCACAGCACCATTTTCGTGGGTAATGCGCAGGCGATAAACACCCGATTGCAAATCTGCTACCGACAGATTGTTTTGCGTTAAAGCCTTACTGGACAAAAAGCGACCATCTGCTGACCAAATTTCCGCCATACGAGTCGAGCCATTGCTCGCGTCCCCAACTAATGAGAACTGAACTACATCAGAAGCAGGATTCGGCCACAACTTCAAGCGACTTAACGAAGCGGGGTCTTGGAGCCCCAATGCAATGGAATCTGGTATGAGATGCACCATTAGTGTGTAGGTATCATCGCCGCTCAGTGCGTGATTGTGGTTGGCGGCCAATCCAGCGAGGTACAGTGTGATATTGCCTACATTAGTCGCTGGAGCTTTCCAATGAAAGGTCCAGGAAAGGCTATCCGACGGGGTAGCATCTGCTCCGCAAGGGGTGTGCGACACATACTTGCGTGGGCCGTCGTTGAAGGTACGCGTGCGCACAACGTCGTCAATCGTAAAGGTGCCAATGGTCGTATTGTCCGCGTCTTTCAAGGCCAGACCCACAAATCCGAACTTATCTAGTCCGGCCTGCCGTAATACGACCTTGGCATCAAATATTTCGCCGGGGGTGTAGCGCAACGTAGTATCGCTGAGCATCAAAGTCATGTTGCCGGGACCGGTATTGGCCGTGCCACCATGACAGCCGGTACAGCTGGTTTCGCCCGGTGCTCCGGTGTGTCCGCCTACTACGGGTGAGTCACATGGGCCATTGGGTGGCGATGAAAAATTGGCCATTATGAATACCATGGCAGCGAGCTTTGGAATAAGTAACGTTTTGATTGTCATAGATTTATAACTGTTTTTCAAGATTTTGAGGACTTATCGTCTCCAGTTATTCTTGATCTTCTATTCTGGCCTTGCAAAAGCCGTATTGGTCAAAAAATCGTTGTCCGTCAATGTTTTCAAAAACGCAATCAAATCCGCCTTGTCTTGTGCGGTTTTTTGAAGTCCTCCTGGCTGGAGATTGTATTGAAGGATGAACTCAACAGTTGCGGAGTTCTTTACACCATGATCGTAATGGTCAATCACCTCCTCCAACGTTGCAAAACGACCGTCGTGCATATAGGGTGGGGTTAAGGCGATGTTGCGGAGGCTCGGCACTTTGAATCTGCCCCGGTCTGCCGGATCGTTGGTCACTTTTTTACGGCCCTCGTCGGTCATGGTGACATCGGTGTCCAAACCGTTGTTCATAAATTCGTCATTCGTAAAGTTGTGCCCGGCGTGGCAGTGGAAACACTCCATGCCTTTCGAGCTGCCAAACGGGTCGAATTCGGTAAAAAACAACACCCTGCCCCGCTCTTCTTCGGCAGTCAAAGGAGCAGCCCCTTTCAAAAACTGGTCGTACTTGGAATTGTAAGAAACCATGGTCAGCATAAACTGCTCCAAAGCCAGACCCACTCGTTCCGAAGTCACGGTAGCATCGCCGAAAGCGCGTATAAACTGGTCGGTGTATTTTTTGTCTGCTGAAAGTTTCGCGACCACATTGGGCAGTGTCTCGTTCATTTCGAGCGGGTCCTGGATGGGCTTGAGGGCCTGATCGCGAACTTTCGGGGCACGACCGTCCCAGAAAAGGCCGTTCTGGTGCCAGGCCAGGTTCATCACCGGCATCGCATGGCGTTTACCCGGTAGATTTTCTACCCCGATGCTGAATTGCCGGATATCGGAAAAAGCGTCCGCTTGTTTGTGGCAATCGGCACAGGCTTGCGAGCCGTCTTTCGAAAGCGTTTTTTCGTAAAAAAGCATCCGTCCCAGTTGTACGCCCGAAACGCTCAGCTTGTTGTCGGCCGGCAGGTCGGGTGTTGGAAAATCGCCGATTTTAAGGTCATAAGGCGTAGGGTCGTAGGCGGCGGGTATTTCCATTGGATCTTTTGGGTCACAAGCGACGAAGAGACCAGAAATTGCAAAAAAAGCGAACAGTATTTTCTTCATAATTGTATGATTTTCAAGCTTAAAAAAGAAGAATAGGGTAGTTCGGTTCAGTTTCTAAATTCGGGGTTGGTAATAAACTTATGGTCCGTCAAGCTACGCAAAAAAGCGAGCAAATCCGCTCGTTCCTGCCCCGTCAAACTGAACGGTTTTAGCAATGCGCTTTTGTTCGGGTGCGACTTGCCCCCCGTATGGTAATGGTCAATCACTGCTTCAAGCGTCGTCAAACTGCCGTCGTGCATGTAAGGCGCGGTTAAGCCTATATTGCGCAGACTGGGCACTTTGAAAACGCCACGATCCACTTCGAGTCCGGTCAATCGAAAGCGCCCGGAGTCTGGATAGTCTTCGTAGAGGCCGTTGTTCATAAAGTCCTGATTGGTGAAAAGGAAGCCCGCATGGCATTTCGAGCATTGGAGCCGGTCGCTTTGGAAGAGATCGAGGCCGCGTTTTTCTGAAGCGGACAAAGCGTCATTTTTTCCTTGAAACGCATATTGATCATAGGAAGCATCGCCACTTAACAGCGTCCGCTCGAATGCAGCAATCGAACGTGTAATGACAAAAGCATCCGGTACCCGATCGTAGGCTTTTTTAGCCATTGCCACATACTCCGGCATTTTTTGGAGGCGCTCCGCCACGCGTAAAATGTTGAAATCAAATTCGTTGTGCTCCTGAATGGGCACGAGGATTTGCATTTCCAAGGTGGGTACCCCTCCCTCGCGGAGCAACTTTTTCTGATAAGCCACATTGGCCAGGCTCGGCGAATTACGGGTTCCGGGGCGGTTTTCTATGCCCAGACTTACAGACGTACTATCCGAAAATGCGAGGTAAGCGGAATGGCACGAACCACAGGAGCGCGTACTGTCGGCAGAAAGTGCGGGATCATAAAACAATCGCCGCCCCAATTCCACCCTGCTTTTGGTCAACACATTGTCTGCCGGTATTTCAGGCATAGAAAAACCCGTCGGGACGCGCAGCACATATTCGTCCGTTTCCGGCGGCCAAGCGGGTGAATGATCTTCTTTCCGACATGCCGTCAGAAGGAAGACTAAGAATCCGATTATTGGATATAAAACGCGCATTAGTGCTTGACCATCAATTGTTTGCGTGCAAGTAAATGGCCGTTTTCATAAAAAGCATACAGATAGATGCCCTCTGAAAGTGAGGCCGTTTCCAGTCGAACTGTGCCGGACGCTGAAAGCCCGGAAAAGCTGCGCACCGTTTGGCCGAGTGTATTGGTCAGCATCAGGTTGAGGGAGCCAGAAGCGGGGAGGGTGTATTCCAGCATGGTTTCTGTATTGGCGGGGTTAGGCGAAGTCTTGATATTGAGCGAATTGGCTTCTACCTCGTGCGTAGCGGATGTTATAGCCATCATAACAAAATTCTGCGTGGTTGCATTGTTCATCATCGCTACGTTGCTGGCAAATTTTCCGTGCTGGATCAGCGACCCCGTCAAGGCCATATTTTTAAATAGTTGCGCGTAATCCAATATAAATCGCAAGTGTAACACCCCATTTTCGGCTTCTTTCGTGCCTGTAAGCTCAAGGGATTTATATAACTCATCAAAGAGGTTGTGGAACTCAAAACTGGTTTCAGGTACTCCATCTCCATTATTGTCCACTTTGCCTTCAATAGCCATGAAACGGTAGCCTGCCGACCAACCCCAGTGCATGGTAGGATCTTGAGGCGCCAAGGGGTGATTGGCCGGGTAGGATGCAGGGTCATTGTGATTGACTGTGGAAGGGACGCCAAGATGCAGCGTAACACCATGTGCGGCATCTACCGGCCAGATGCCAAGGTTAAATTCGGCGGTTGGATTTTTGGCGTTGACGAGCAGATATTGATCGGCAAGTGGCATCAATGTACTGTCAAGCTGATGAATTTCGACCTCAGAAATGTAAAACTCAGCGCGGCTGAGCTGCACTTTTTTGTTGTTCCAAATAGAAAAAACGGTCTCGCTGAGCACCAACGGCTCAGTTCCAACCTTATGGTCGAAAGAGCACACGATCTGGTTTGTTTGGGCAATACCTGTCGAAGCGAAGACAGCAAAAAGCAGGGAAAGGGTGAATAAACGCATCATTATTCGATGTTTAATAGTTGAAAATTCAGTGTGGTAAAAGAAAAAGCTGCCATTTGGCAGGTAATTACATTAAAAATGCCAATTTAGTCCCGCCTTAATCCCGCTTAAATTAGGGGCAATAGCCTGAGGGTTTTTCCAATGCCTTTGATAAAAACCTTCTAAATTTAAGTCAAATCGGGGGGAGAGGGGTATTTCTATACCTGCGTTAAAACCAAGGATATTCCGCATAGGTGTCCTGGTAGTAACCTCAAAAATTTCTTTATGAATCGTTCCGGTGAGCTCATGCTGGATTTCGTATTCAATGGTAAAAGGCAGCAGGGTTTGCCTGCCCCATTCCAAGCCAATGAACGGACGGGGCTTGCCCGGCTGAGCAAATGTGTAGCGCAAACCGAGGTCGAATTGCCGAACCTTTTGCCCCGTAACATCTATTTCTGCGAGGTGATGATCCATGGATGGAAGTGCGGGCAAAACCGGCGCGC
>JAUSMG010000008.1 GCA_030645295.1 Saprospiraceae bacterium
TTTTGAGGACATTAAATCCAACTTTTACACTGTGCTGGGCTACGCGGTGACGGCCAACGCACTGGCGGTATGGACCTATCGGAAGCGGGTGTGAGTGACAAGGTTTTTTTGACAGGATTTACAGGATGAACATGATGTATGTCGGCAAAGCCGACACCGCTCTTAAATCTTGTAAATCCTGTCAAAAAAACAATATTGCTTAATCCTCCAGAGCCACGATCAGCTTCCCGACCATCGTCCGTTCCGTACCTTTCAATTCTACAAAATAAAGTCCCTGCTTAAAGGTAGTGATGCCTTGTATCTCCAACATTTCAGGGAAAAAACCTTTCTGGTCCCAAACCAATTGCCCCAGGCAATCAAAAATGCGTAAGCTGGAAAATTCGTCCGCAAAAGGATTTTGGACAAAAAAATCGCCCGAACTTGGATTGGGAAAGATCTTCAGTTCGGATTGCAGGGTTCTCGAAACTGGTTTTTCAAATCTAAGGGAAATCGCTGCAATTTCCTCGTTTTCAATACGATAAGCCTCTGGTGTAAGCCTGGAGTTTGAAATTCCAAACGCTGCGCGAACCTCAGAATCCGCCTTTGCTTTGAGGTGCAAGGTGAGGAGACGTGCGTCACCACCGGCAACTGCTGATAAACTGGTCGAGGCATTGTCCCAACTAAGCGTGAGCAACCCTCCTGCTTTCAAAGCGACATTGGGCTGCCCCAAAATATCCGCTTGCGCAAACTCCACACGCTCCAGATCCACCCTATCCAGGTCAATTTTCAATTCAAATTGCAGGCCTTCGAGCGTGGTCCAGTTTTCCAAAAACAGAGGGACCGTAAAGCTTTCTCCAGCGCGGAAATCAAGCTTGGGTAAATCCAAAAATAGGGTGTCCTGCGGTGTGCGCGCAGTGGCAGGATTGGTACTTCCGTTCAGGTCGCCCACTTTCAGGCCGACAAAATTTTGGCTGGATTGATTGGCATTTAAGGGGTCAAAAACAATTTCTTCCGGTATAGGCGTTGAAAACGGGTTTTGCAAATCAGGGAAAACATAGCCAGCGTCTACAAACCGCCAGGACGTATTGGTCGGCATCGAATCCAGCGTACCCAGGATGATCTTGCGCAGTTGCACAATATCAAAAGTCGTGATGGAGCCGGAATTGTTCGCATCGGCGGCGAGCATCTTATAGGGCGAGTTGAGCGGTTCAGTTCCCAAGATATGCTTCGAAATGAGCACGAGATCATACGTGGTCAATCCATTGAGCCAATTGGCATTGTTGTATGGCTTTAGTGCGTACGTCAGACCTGTTGGCACATCCAAAAAATCGAAAAACCCCGTGGAATCTGTCTCTGTGTACACACCCGTGTCATTCGCCGCAAGCGATACGATGATATTGTTGACCGGAAGACCGGTTTCGGTGCGTATGGTTCCATCAATTTGATAAACCAGGCCACTGCCACAAACCTGGGTGTTATCCGTGATCAAAACCTGTGTGGCGCAGTGGGCTGTATTGCCTGCAGTGTCCTGAACAGTGAGTACAACAGATTGAAGGCCAATGTTTTGGCAATCAAACACTGAGGGGCTGATGCTGAATGTAAGGCTGTTTTGAGGGCTGCAAAAATCGGAACAGCCGCCATCAAAATTGTTTGGATCAAGTGTCACAGATCCTGAGGCTTGAATATTCGCCTTGATTCCCGGGAGACAAACTGCTGTGGGTGGAGTCAGGTCCTTGACGGTGATTTTTAGCGTTTGCTGCGCAGCATTTCCGCAACCGTCCAGGGCGGTAAAGGTGACAAGATGTACCCCCAAAGGATATTGGCCGGATGCGTTGTTTGTGCTGCCTGAACCGGAAAAATTACTGTCATGGGAATATGTGATTTGATTGCTGCAATCCGTAGCGCTCACATCAGGCATACTCACCAGGCCATTGCATTGGAATGGATCGGCGGCCACGGTTATATCCGAGGGAATAGAAAGCGCTGGAGGCGTATGATCCACTACGTCAATGAGTTGTGTGTGCTCCCAGATTCCCGCCGAGCCGCCATTAGGATTGTAAACACAATGATCAATCAGCTTCCAGGACCGGAAGATTCGGAAACAAGAGGGTGCCGCAATGTTGAAAATCTGATCGGTATAGTTCACCGAAAGTGGCGAACAAGCCTGCCCGCCAATGATGGGTTCTCCGGTTGCGGCGGGTAAAAGGTCCGCAGGACTGCCACAGCCAGAAATGGATAGGTTGACTGGAAAAACTACCGTAGTGCTGTTGATTACAGTTACTGTGATTTGTTGGCTGCAACTTTTAGTATTTGCAGCCGAATCCGTAGCGATCCACCAGCGCGTTACAGCGCCGATGTTGCAAGGTTGAATGTTTACAAGGTCTTGATGTATAAGGCTTTGTAAAGCACAATTGTCGGAAGCCGTCGCTTGACCCGTCAGGCTGAGGTTATTGTAATCCTGCAAACAATTCAGCGTCAGGCTGGATGGACAGACCACTGTGGGCTTTAGGAAATCCCGTACGGTTACCTCCATTTGGCAGAAGTTTTCGAGACCGCCAACATCCGTTACCCTGAGGGTGAGCATAATAGGGGCGCCCTGGTCGGCACAGCTGACCTGAACCTGAGGGTTGTATTCTATTTCGTCGCGACTAATGCTGAGAAAAACCGGTCCGCAATTGTCAAAACTGCCCTGATTTACAGTTGAGGCATTTACGTAGCCAAAACCATTGCTGGTCAGGGATACCTGCAAATCCGATGCACAGATCGCTTGGGGCGGACTATTGTCCACCACAGTCACCATCATAGTGTCGGTAGCATCGTTGCCACAGGCATCGGTGGCAGTGTAGGTAACCAGGTGCTGTCCTTCTGTCACGCCAGAAAACGGGCCATACCCGGAGCCATAAAACCAGGAAGGAATGACCGTTACCGCGGAACAGTTGTCGCTAAAAACCGCCTGCGGCAAGGTCACCGATCCGGAGCACAGGAAGCCATCGGTGCCTACAGTAATATCGTCGGGGGCGACCAAAACAGGCGCTTGCGTGTCTTCAACTTTGATGATTTGGGTACGATTGTTAAAAGTCCCGGAACAGAAATCAACCATGGTCCAATTGCGCAACAGCGTAAAACCGGCCGGGGCGCAATGCACAATGGTTTGGTCGGAATAAGTCACCCCGATCTCGCATTCGGGCGATGAGCCTACGGGAACACCGTTCACCATCGGTTGTCCCGTTAAATCGAGATCCTCCGGATCCTGGCCACAGTCGAGTGCGGGTGCGGAATTATTATCGCGATTGGGGGGGAATACCACATCTGCGAACGTAATGTGTTTGAGCCATACCCGTTGTTGACAAGTGCTGCTGTTGCCATGTTCGTCGGTCACAGTCCAGTCGCGATCAATGCGTTTTAAGACCGGAAAACCGTTTTGGAATGTGCCGCAACTCAGGGAAGTTTCTGTATCAAAATGGGTGAAATTCAATTCATTGGGAGCAGTGCAATTGTCTGTACCTGTGGGAAAGCCTACCGCATTTGGCGAGGGATCTTCGTTGCAAAAAATGAACTTGTCTCCACAATTGCTCAGGGCCGGCGGCAAAGCATCAAAGAGCTGCAGTGTGCCGGTGCAGGAATTGCCGGAGCTGGTATGCCTTACCTGAGCGGTGACTATTTGACCTATTTGGTTGCAATTGAGCGGATTGGGCAGTTGCTGGCCAATGTTATTGTAAAGCGTGACCGTGAGTGGACCAGGACAGGAACTGCCGGCATTGGGTGCTATTAGTAAGGGAGAAATGAAGGCCTGGCCGGAGGGATCAAGGGAGACCTGCAAACCCTGGTTGCAGGAAAGCGTGCATTGTGCCGACAAAGGCGCATGCGACTCCCACATAAAAAGGAGCAACAGGAACCACCAGGTATGGTGGCGCGAAATCGGAATTCGAGTTATTATCGGCACAGGATGTGAAAGCGGATTAAATGATTAAAATAACTTGGTTTCTAAGGGTAGAATCAGGTAGGCAAAAGTAGTGCCAGAAAGGGTTAAATGTCCAATAACCACCTAACCTTCGACCACCATTCCTGTTCCGGCAAATCGGCCAGCACTGCCACTTCTTCCAGGCGGATCGGGTGAATAAATTTCATGCTCCGACAATGCAACCCAATAGATGCATCCGGCAAGGCAGTAGGCGCTCCGTACTTCAAATCGCCCAAAATCGGGCAGCCAATGGCGTTCAGTTGCGCCCGGATCTGGTGGGCTCTTCCAGTGATGGGCTCTACACTGAGCAGGTAGAGGTTGCCGATCTTGTCCAGCGTTTCATACCGGGTGACGCTTTCTTTTGCGTCGCCCCTGGGTTTGCTAAAGACCTCTACCGTGTTTCGTTTTTCATCTTTTTGAAGGTAATGCCGAAGTTCGCCAGCCGCGGAGGCAGGTGCATTGAGCGTGAGTGCCAGATATGTTTTTTCCACTTTTTTCTCGCGGAACAGGGTGGTAAGACGCCCCAAAGCCTTGTCGGTACGGCCAAAAAGCACAGCGCCGCTCACCGGCCGATCAATGCGGTGGGCCGGGTGAAGATACACGGCGCCGGGTTTGGCATATTTTTCTTTCAGGTAAGTTTTACCCCAATCAGTTAATGTCAAATCACCGGTTCGGTCGGCTTGCACGAGCCAGCCAGCGGGTTTGTTGAGGACTAAGAGGTGATTATCTTCAAAAATTACGGTAGGTTCCATGTGGAGTGAACGTTATCTCGGGAATGTTGTTCGGGATTGGGTCATTAATCGTCATTAGTAGGTCAGTAGTCTGCCCAATGACTACCAATGACCCAATAACGATCAATGACAAAAATGTCCAACCTATCTATCGGCTTCTCCCCCTGTCCAAACGACACTTTCATTTTTGATGCCCTCCTGCATGGCAGGGTGGACACGGAAGGACTCACGTTTGAACCCGTTATGGAGGACGTGGAAGCCCTCAATCGCCGCGCCTTTGCGGGCGAATTGGCTGTGACGAAACTTAGTTACCACGCTTTTGCCCACCTCACAGAGCGCTACGCTTTGTTGGATGCTGGGAGCGCTTTGGGCAATAACTGTGGCCCATTGCTCATTGCCCGCCAACCTATGACCGAAGCAGAAATCAACGCAGCCCGCATCGCTATTCCCGGCAAAATGACCACGGCCAATTTCCTGCTCAGCCTTGCCTACCCCAATGCACAAAACAAGTACGAAGTGCTATTTTCGGACATCGAGCATGCCGTTTTGCGAGGTGAAGCCGAAGCCGGTTTAATTATTCACGAAAACCGGTTTACCTACGCCCAAAAAGGTTTGGTCAAAATCCTCGACCTCGGGGAGCATTGGGAAACGACTACGGGCTTACCCATTCCGCTCGGCGGCATTGTGGTTCGGCGCGATTTGCCTGTCGAAATTCAGCAAAAGGTGAATCGAATACTTCGCCGCAGTGTGGAATATGCCTTTGCGCATCCTGCAGAGGTGATGCCGTTTGTACGCCGGCACGCGCAGGAAATGGAGGAGGCTGTGATGCGGGCGCATATTGATTTGTATGTGACAAAACATACGGTTGATCTGGGGGAGGATGGCCGCGCCGCTGTGCGGCAGATGTTCCGGATTGCACAGGAGAAAGGCATACTTCCGGCTTACCGGGACGATTTTTTTGTGCAGGTTTGACAAGCGTTTTTTTCCTGTTCATCCTGTAAATCCTGTCAAAAACAAAGCTGCGAAGCAGTCGCTTTTCACAAAATATTTTGATTCCGGTTAAACCCCGGTTAAACCTCCTGCACACTCCTTTTCCTGCCCGTTTCTTTGCTCCAAAATTTTTCGAACCATGAAAAAAATAACATTCACACTTGCACTACTGGCACACACCCTGATCGCATCTGCTCAACTCTTCGTTGAAGGCGTAAAAATTGAACCTTCCAATACCGGGCAGTACATTGAACTAGACCCGCTTTACCGGGAAGACGGTCGTTGTACATTTCGGGTGGATTTTGGCCAATCGAATCCCAAAGAAGATTATGTCACGGATGTGAACGGCAAACGGTACGATTTCCGCAGCCTCGTTGATGGCCTCAATTTCTTTTATGAAGAAGGCTGGCAAGTAGAACAGGTGAGCGTTTTGGATCGCGGACGGCGGTTTTTGCTCAAACGGAGGTATTAGGATTTCAAATAGTATTTTGATTCATTTCAAACAATCGCATAAACCCATCAGGTGTTCAAAACCTGCTGGGTTTTTTATATTTTTGCCTGTAAATACTGCCCATGTCAACCCATTCCTCCAAAAGTCTCGCTTCCAGTGTTCAAATCGAAGTCGACGCAGCATATCTATATTTGAAAATTGCCGAGGCTGAAACCGATCCGGGCATTTCCAATATTTTTCGGCAACTCTCCGAAATTGAAGCCGGACATGCAGCCGGTATGATGGAAGGGCTAAAAAAACAAGGCATTGACTTTGTACTTCCTCCTCCTTCCTGGCGCGCACGGGTACTGGATCGTATCGGGAAAATTTTTGGCTACGATTACATCATCGGGGTCATGATGGACACGGAACGCAGTATCGCCCAGGCGGTAGTGAAGCAAAAAGCCAATGCCAACCTGCCCATTAAAGGCGACGAGGGCAACCACGTGAAAATCCTCCAGTCGCTGCTTACCAATCAGAACAAAGTCTCCGGAGAGCAATTGTCGCGCATTGAAGGCCGACACAAAACCGTCGGCGGAAATGCGCTTCGCGCTGCGGTGCTCGGCGCCAACGACGGCCTGGTTTCCAACATGAGTCTGGTGATGGGCGTTGCGGGCGCCGTCAGTGGTCGAGCTGAGATATTACTCGCAGGCTCGGCAGGCCTTCTTGCCGGGGCACTTTCCATGGCACTTGGAGAATGGATCTCCGTCAAAAGTTCCCAGGAACTTTACGAACGCCAGATGGCCCTCGAAATGGATGAAATTGAGACCAATCCGGAAGGGGAGTTGAAAGAACTTACGCTGATTTACATAGCCAAAGGCATTCCTGAGGGCCAGGCGCATGACATGGCTGTCAAGATAATGTCCGACCCCGCCCTTGCCCACGAGGTGCTCATCAAAGAAGAGCTGGGCATCAATCCTGAAGACCTCAAAAATTCTGCCTGGGAAGCGGCCATCACCTCGTTTATACTGTTTGCCATTGGCGCTATCATTCCACTGGCCCCATTTTTCTGGGGTGGTGGTTATCCTGCTATTTTGATGAGCATTGGGTTTAGCACGATCGGTCTGTTCCTCATTGGCTCTGCCATTACCTTATTTACCGGAAAAAGTATCTGGTATTCCGGCCTGCGGCAGGTTATTTTTGGATTGATGGCTGGGGCCATTACCTTTGGAATTGGTCGGTTGATCGGTGTGTCTATTGCTGGATAAAACTATAAAACACTACCTCATCAGCAAAAGTCTGGACGAAAACCGTACGGCCGAAGTACACTGCCATTTTGAAAAAGACGACCACAGTAGTCTGGTTCCAGGCATGTTCATGAACGCAGCGGTAGACGTGAAAACGGAAAAGGCGCTGGTGGTGCCCGAAGGCGCGGTGGTGCGCTGGCAAAACCAGAATTATGTGTTTGTAGAAGCGGGCAATGGCACGTTCAACATGGCAACGGTGGAATTAGGTATTTTGCAAAACGGTTAGCAGCAAATCATCCCCGTGGATGATTTGGGGGATAAAAACGTCGTGTTGCAAAACGCTTATACGTTGCTGATGAAGTTGAAGAATAGTGCGGAGGAGTGAGTGATTAAGGAAATTGAGGTGACACCTCGGACGGAGGAGGAGGTGTCACCTCAATTTCTCTACATTCACGATTAGTATAGGAATAGGTAATGAATTATTTTTAAGGCAATTTTCAACCTCAATAAAGCAAAACTTTCAGGGAAAAACAGAGTGGTTGGCCTTTAAGTGTAAGCGAAAATATTGTCCAAAACAATGACAATCAGATTATATTTAAGGTGACTATATACTACTTTAACCCAACGCAAAGAAAAATGCACCGGGTTCATAACGTCCGGTGCATCGTAGCTTATGCTACTTTTTTGTTTCAGAGCGATGCGCCCTATTCCGAAATCAATCGGAAACCTCCAGAACTATAACCTCGGCAGCCACATTGCAGGCGATCTCGCCAGCGTAGGCCGCTAAATCGGAAAAGTCGGGTGTTTGGGCAAACATCTCGCCCAAGATTCAGAAAATGTAATTCATAAGATACCAAGGACTGGTTTATGCCCGAGGCAAAAGGAACGATTTGAGGTCTGAAATGTTCCTCCTCCTAGCGTCTTTTTAACACATAATAGACAATACTACTTTAACTCAACTCATTGGTGGTGGTTGGAGACTTTGGCTTTATTTCATCCGTATTTAGGAGCTCTATTGTTATTTCTCCAACCGTAAATAGCGAGGACATTAAATCGTATAGTGCCATAAAACTCAAAAGATATACAGATATGTAAACGGTTTGGGGTATATAGCAAATATGATGGACTCCAAAATTAAATATCAAGTTAACGGAGTTTGAAAACACACCAACAACCAAAACAATCATTAAGCAGATAAATATCATCCACAAGTCCTGTTTTAACTCTCTCTGTGCGGAGTTTAAAAACCCTATATTTCTTTTTCTTTCCTTTTCGTCGGCTATCTTTTTACACAGGTTATCAATTATAGGCTGCATCAATTGCATTATAAATGTATATATAGTTATACCAAAACCCAATAACACACCAGTTGTGGTTGCGACGAAATCAAATTCTAGAATTTTAAGATTATCAACTTTGCAATACGAAGATATTGCCCCGGCCAACACTGGCAAGAACAGTATCCACAAAAACCCTCTGTAAGACTTACTTTTCATCGCTTTTTTGTTCTTTATCTATTGCCCTGTCGTGAATAATTTTCATTTTCATTTCTACATCTTGTAATTCGTCGTCAGTATATTCTTTTTCTTTGTGTTTTATAACATGCGCTTTTTCAGCGTTGTCATAATTGGTCTGCTTTTCAACCGATTCCCCAATCTTTTTGGTCTTCAAACTGTACCTTCCGCCAACGTTACTGATATAATCAATCCATTTTTGCCAAACAGATTTTTTAATATCCAAGTTTCCATCTACGCTTTTGAACTCTATTACGGTTTCGTCATTATTTGTATCATCTTTTATTTCTTTTAGCATTTCCCTTAGGTCATTGTCTCCAAAATATATGTTTGGCGCGTTCAAAGTTAGTGATAATTCATAAATAAAATCAGCATTATCAACCGCTTCCCAAAACTTTTCTGACCTAGAGAGCGGGTGTATGTTTACGGTGTATCCAAAATGCCTCATTCTATCTCGAAAATACCACTCCAATTGTCTAATAATAAAATCAACATTCGGGAAAGCGGTAGTCTTTCTTTCAACTAATAGTATTTGATAGTTTGGGTGAACAAACATTAGCACATATTTCAGACTTCTGTCTGGAATAGTTTGTATGCTTACAGGCCCCTCAATTGACTTTCTGCTTGTTTCTTCTTTTGCAAATTGAAAAACAAAAAGACGATTTTTGTACGCCCCGAATGAGTAAAAAAGAAACCTTTTATTACTATGACCAAAATCCGTTTTGTGTTCTTTATGCAAGTCGGAAAAAACATCGTGCATTAGTTCCTCCTTGGTTTTTGAAGTTTCAATTCTTTCTAGGTCGGAAAATAGGTGTTTCGGCGACTCTGATGGAGAAACAAAATACCTGAAAGCATAAAATGGAGATCTCTCTTCGGCCATGACAAATAGGTTTATAGGTTTTAAAACTTCAACTTTTAGGCACTTGTTTAACCCAAGTGTTCCGTTTATCTTTGTACCATCAAAACAACAAGACATGGAATTCACTACACTCGCACAACTGACAGAACATTTTTCCGACAAGCAAACCTGCATTGACTACCTGACCAACTTGCGTTGGGCTGGCAACGTCACCTGCACTTTCTGTGGCAACGAAAAGGTGTACGAGTTGAAAGGGGCTACCAAGCGTTTTAAGTGCGCCAAATGTAGGAAGCAGTTTTCTGCCATCAAAGGAACGATCTTTGAAAATAGCCCGATCTCGCTTCAAACGTGGTTCATTGCGGTTTACATCCTGACTGCTCACAAAAAAGGTATCAGTTCTGTTCAACTTGCGACCGATTTGGGCGTTACCCAGAAAACGGCTTGGTTCATGGCACACCGCATCCGCTTCGCACTAAAGACCAAATCTTTCGAAACTCAGTTAGACGGCGTTATACAGGCAGACGAAACGTTCATGGGTGGTAAGAACAAAAACCGCCACGCTGACAAGAAAGTACCACAGTCGCAAGGTCTTAGCGTAAATGACAAAACGCCTTTTTGGGGAATGGTTGACAACGACGGCGAAGTTCGCACACAAGTAATCCCAAATACGCAAGCAAAGACAATCAAACCAATCATTCAGAAAATGGTAAAAGAAGGTTCAATCCTTGTTACCGATGAATGGCAAGCATATTGCCAATTGAGAAAAAACTACCTTCACATCGTCATTAACCACAAAGAAGGCAAGTACGTCGCCAACGGTTTCACGACAAACAGGATTGAGGGGTTTTGGAGCATTTTGAAGCGCGGCGTTTACGGCATCTACCACCAAGTAAGCGCAGCACCTGCACCGCTACTGTGACGAATTTTCTTTCCGTTACAATTCCAGGGGGGTAGATGCGATGGAACGTTTTGAAGCCTCAATCCAAGATGTTCACGGATTCCGCCTCACTTATCACGAACTAACAAAAGTGTCTCCCGTTTAATCGGGAGGCACTTTAATCAAAGGCAATTATGAAAGATGAAAAAAAGTCAAAGCCAAGTCCCAAAGAATTGCCCCAAAACCTCACGTTTGAAGAAGCCATGCGGAGAATTGTGAACACGCCAAAAGAGGCGGTAGAAAACGCTATAAAGCAGGAAAAGAAACAGTCTAGGGGAAACGTTCGGAAAACAAACGGGCTAAATATTTGTCTTAATAAAGACGCAAGTCGGTAAACTTGCGCCCCATTCCTGTGTAAGTTTTACTACTTACATGATGGACACGGTACTTCTACTTTGAAACGAAATACTCTGGAACGTGTCGGAAAAACCTTGCGGCCATTCCGAATTACGAACCGTGAGTAAATCCAGCGGTAGCACCGACCATCAGAACTAACAAAAGTACTCATGATGTGTGTGGGTTGATTTACAATTAGGCACTTTAAGGAGTGCCTTTGCCCCACTCCCCCGTTGAGGAGTTTCTTTCAAAAAGAAAGCCCAACTGTTACCGCAGCTGAGCCTTTTTCCTAAGAGTTAGAGTAATCTGCCCTCAAATCTTCAGGCAAAACCCCAAATCATCAAGGAATCCTCGTAGGGAACATCATGTACTTTTGTTAGGTCAAAGGTAGGGACAAGAAAAATAAGTTCTAAAATTATTTCTAACATTTCTTCTTTACGCTGACTATCAGTAAGTTATCAACAAACATGGATATATTGTTAGTCGATAATCGAGCTATGGTGGGTTAAACAAGTATGTAGTCGCCTAACC
This sequence comes from Saprospiraceae bacterium, assembly GCA_030645295.1. Lineage (GTDB taxonomy): Bacteria > Bacteroidota > Bacteroidia > Chitinophagales > Saprospiraceae > M3007. Next base: position 11,516 of record JAUSMG010000008.1, read on the forward strand.
AAAAATGATGTCGGCACTGTTGTAGGAAATCATGGGAATGCGCTGATTTCACGCACCATTTTAGGATTCGATCGGTTTTTTCTTTTTTCCCGGTGGCAGGAAATTTTCGCCCGTCACGACGCTTTTCCCGGTTTTTGATTCCAGTTCCTTACGCGCGTTTAGTGCTACCGCGCCTCCTTTTTTACCTGCTTGGGCATTTTCAGAAAACCCCGTTGCCTCGTCGGTTTCTGCGATTTGGCGGGTGGATAGTTCGGCCAATGCCGTAAAAATCAATTCCGCTTCGCTCATGTGATCGCGCAAGTTTTGGGGACCAAGTCCCTTTAAGTCTTTATGGTCCCGTACCGTCAATCCGGTCCACTCCTGATGAATAATGTTGGTCAGCGCAGCAAATTCATCCCCCTTTTCCACCCCGCTTTCTTTCCAGTAGTCGGTCAGCTTGTTGCGGGTGTCTTGTCCTGTCATGCGCTGCTGGATCCATTTTTCGCTACGGCCAAGTTTTTGCCAGTTCTCCCGTGCACGGTCGAGGCTTTGCTCCGGGTCGCTTATTTCCTGCATCCGTTCGTAGCCGACCTTGGCAAGCCATTGTTTAAATGGCTCGGCTTTGGGGGAAGGAACAGATTGTATTAGCCGTAGGAGTTGTTCTGTATCGGCGACGTCGGTAGCATACATCTTACCATCGGTAGCAGCCATTTTCAGTTGTCCGATTTTTTCGGACAACTGACTGCCCTCCTTTTGAAGTTTGCTTTTCAGGTCGTTCCAATACTTGCGGGGACGGTCGGTTCCAGTGAGTACTTCGATCACATCAATGACGGAGAAATACCATTTTTGCTCTTCTTCGTTCCAGGCCGAACGGATTTGTTTTGCCTCAAATAGCCGGAGGTTTGTTTCTTTTTTCATAGGAGATTGGGTGCAAAAGTAAATGAGGAGCAAATTTAAAATACTTTGTTTGTTTTTAAAAATAAAAATACAAAATATTTTATGTAGGGTAAGTACATGTACTCTGCAACTGTCCGGTTTTTTCGGACAGTTGACTTCCCTCATTTTCAGCCAGTTATAGAGGCGGATGTTCTGCAAAGAAGATAGATGTGATGGGTGGGGCTTTTCCGGCCGCTCGTTGAAACGAGCGGTTACACAGTGGTACATCCCGATTTTTCATCGGGAATGTTAGATGTGTTCTGTGGCTGCTCCAGCAAAGGCTCAGCTTTGCACTTGTGGCAACCAACCCAAGTAATTCAGTTTCTTTTCTCAGAAGCTTGCCGGAATTTCAATCCTCCATTGCGAATTCAATCGAAAATCTAAAATCCAATCGGAAATCGCAAATCATGTAATCGGCACTCGCAAATCAACCCTCCACAATACCGATCTCCTCCTCCGTCAACCCATACAACCCGTACACCAAAGCATCTACCTCCGCCTCCAAAGCCGTGGTGTCGGAGGAAAGGTCGGATTGCTTGGCAGTGAGGATGCGGGTGACGATGGAAAGATTCCCACACCCGTCTCTTGAATTCAGACACGGCGGCAGGGGAAAACCACGAAAAGTGGAATTATGTCAATAGTATCTCGACTTCCTTTTGTAGAACAGGCAGGTATTTGATCACAATTTCCCAAATCATGACCTCATCTACTTCATC
>JAUSMG010000010.1 GCA_030645295.1 Saprospiraceae bacterium
CCGGAACGGAGTTCCGGGGTACATTAAATGGAAGCAATAACAGAAATTTCGATGTTCACAAACTTAGGGAGTTCGGATACCTGAACCAACTCGCGAGCCGGTGCGAACTCTGGTTTGAAATATTCTCCGTACACTACGTTAATCCGGCCAAAAAGGTTCATGTCCTTCACGAATACCGTGGCTTTTAACACTTTTTCGAGGCTGCTGCCGGCGGCTTCTACAATGGCCTTCAGGTTTTGTAGGACGCGATGGGTTTCTGCTTCGATATTGTCCAAAATCAATTCGTTTGTGGCAGGGTCGATGGCGATTTGGCCAGAAACGAAAATCAGGCCGTTGTGTACAACTGCCTGATTGTAAGGCCCAATGGGCAATGGAGCGGCGGGGGTGTTGACGAGATGTTTCATTTTGTGGATTTGTGAAAAAACAGAAAAAGCCCCATGAATCCCGACCAGCGGGATTGGAGCCTCCTCAATTGCCTTCTTAAAAAAAGAGGCGTGACTATTCTTCAGCAGCGGCTCGAGCTTTGCCCGGAACCAACACTTGACCACGGTAGAACAGGTCGCCATCCACGGTATAAGCGTGGTGGAACATGTGAACTTCACCGGTGGTCTTGCAAGTGCCAAGTGTAGGCATTAATGCGTGGTCGTGTGTGCGGCGAGCGCGCTTGCGGCGCTTGGAGTGCCGCCATTTTGGATTTGGCATGACGCTATATTCCTTTGTTCACCTGCTTTTTTGCAGGCGGGTTGTTTGTGGGACTTTTCAGGTCTTTGAACAACCAGTTATGATTCAATTAATTATCGCTATTCAAATCTCGAAGACTGTCCCAAATTGAACTGGGCTTGTCTCCGTCGGTATCCATTTTCAAGTGTTTGAGCACTTCGAAATTGCAAGGCGGTTCAGGGTCTTTCTCGCAATCGTAGGTGTTCGTGATGGGCAATGCAAGCACTACAAATTCGTAGAGATACTTTGCTACGTTGAACACCGGTGCATCCCGATGCAGGAAAATCACCTCGTCATCCAGCTCCATATCTTTTTCACCGAATTTCACGATCAACTGCCGTTCGTCTTCAAGCGGCAGGTCAATGGTGGCAGTGCATCGGTCACATTCGGCTTTTATGAAGCCCTCCAGGGTAAAATTGAAGAGCATCAGATCAGGCCGCTTGTCCAGCTCGAGTTCAAAAAGAATTTTGCCTTCTGCTACAGGCGAATCCTCGAACTGAGCGAAAAATGCGCTGTCAACCTCAAATTTGAAATGATGTACCCCTGTTTTTAACCCTTGAATGGGTAGGGAGTACGCAACAAAAGCGTCCATTGACTTGGCAGTTTTTCAAAACGGGCGGCAAAAGTAGGAACTCTTCCTTTTCTGGCAAAGGAAAGTTGAAAAGTATTTTGGGTGGGGGCAAAAAAATGTGGGGTGGGTTTCTAATTCGGTTTTAGGCAAGAAGGGATTAAAGCAATTATTTGGAATAATATTTTGAAAAGTGGAATTTTATTTTGTATTTTTGTATCCTAAATGGTCGTCATTAGCAAATCTATATTACGGGATTTCGGGACTGTGCATCCTCAGGCCATTGAAACCCTGAACGATTGGTACTATCTCGTAAAAGAGGCCGATTGGAGCGCTCCGGGGGATGTTCGCCTGATGTTCAATTCGGTGGATTATGTTGGAAATGACCGTTTTGTATTCAATATTCGAGGTAATCGATACCGTCTCGTTGCCATGATTTTCTTCGATATCCGCACGGTTTTCATCCGCTTTGTAGACACACACGCTGAATACGACAAGGTGGACGTGACCAAAATTTGACTGCTATGCAATACAAAATCAATTCCGAAGAAGAATACCGGCAGGTAATGGATCGTGTTGAATCCTATCTGAGCAAATCTACTGCACTTGGTGGCTTTCACACGCTGTCGACTTCCGAAAAGGAGGAATTGCAGCATCTCTCCCTACTCGCCGAGGCTTGGGAAGACGGCATTCCGCTCATGCCCATCCGCCAGCCCAAAACGCTGGTGGAAATGCTGGAGCTAAAAATGTACGAGCGAAGGCTTAAGCAAAAAGACCTTGCTGAGTTGCTAGGCGTTTCTGCTACTCGCCTTTCCGAAGTGATGCAGGGCAAGCGGAAAGTGAATATGGATTTGGCGAAGCGGCTTCATGCCGTGCTGAAAATTGATGCGGGGTTTATTTTGGAACAGGCGTGAGTTCGCTGACCAAAAACATCCCCGTCCAACTCCCCTCCACTTTAGCCACCTCCTCTGGCGTGCCACACGCCACGATTCTCCCACCCCGAAAACCACCCTCCGGCCCCACATCAATCACATGATCGGCCATTTTCACCACATCCAGATTGTGCTCGATGACGATGACAGTATTGCCTTTTTCCACAAGTTTGTTCAGCACCGAAAGTAATTGGCGGATGTCCTCAAAGTGCAAGCCCGTAGTGGGTTCATCAAGGATGTATATGGTACGCCCCGTGTCTTTTTTCGAAAGTTCTTCCGCGAGTTTTACCCGTTGGGCTTCGCCACCGGAGAGGGTGGTAGCCTGTTGTCCAAGGGTGATGTAACCCAGCCCAACGTCTTGTAAGGTCTTGATCCGCCGATAGATATTCGGAATGGGCTGAAAAAATTCAGCCGCCTCGTTGATGGTCATATCCAACACGTCGCTGATGCTTTTGCCTTTGTACAGCACTTCGAGGGTTTCACGGTTGTAGCGGCGCCCCTGGCAACGTTCGCAGTGTACCTGCACGTCGGGCAGGAAGTTCATTTCGATGGTACGCAGACCGGCGCCTTCGCAAACGTCGCATCGTCCCCCTTTCACATTAAAGGAAAAACGCCCGTTGGCATAACCCCGAATTTTGGCTTCTGGTGTGTCGGCGAAAAGTTTTCGGATGTCGCCAAACACATTGGTATAGGTGGCGGGATTGCTGCGGGGAGTACGACCAATGGCGCTTTGGTCGATCTCAATGACTTTGTCAAGATGATCTAAACCATTGATCTTCTGGTATTTGAGCGGACGTTTTAGACTGTTGTGGAAATGGCTTTGCAGGATGGGGTAAAGCGTCTCGTTGATGAGCGAAGACTTTCCGGAGCCGCTCACGCCAGTGATGCAAACGAAGGTGCCGAGCGGTATCCGAAGCGTGACATCCTTCAAATTGTGCCCGGTACAGCCTTTGAGTTCGAGCCAGTGGCCGTTACCTTTTCGGCGGACTTCAGGAATGTCAAGTTTGGAACGCCCCGCGAGATAGTCGGAAGTAGCCGTGGGATTTTTCAAAAAATCGGCGGGTTTACCGATGTCCACGATCTGACCACCGTGTTTGCCTGCGCCGGGACCGAGGTCAATGAGGTAATCGGATTCCAGCATGATGTCCCGGTCGTGTTCCACCACGAGCACGGTGTTTCCAATGTCTCGCAGATTTTTCAGCGCTTCGATGAGGCGGTGGTTGTCGCGCTGATGCAGGCCGATGCTCGGCTCGTCGAGAATGTAGGTGATGCCCGTGAGTTGTGAGCCGATTTGAGTAGCGAGTCGGATGCGCTGGCCTTCGCCGCCGGAAAGGGAGCGTGCCGGACGGTCGAGCGCAAGATAATCCAGGCCGACTTGCAGCAGGAATTTGAGGCGAAAACGGATCTCTTTCAGCACGTCCTTGGCAATGGCGCGCTGGCGTTCGCTCAATTGTTCGTCCACATTTTCCAAGGCAGCATGAAGCTCGGCCAGATCCATCTGGGCCAATTCGGCAATATTTCGGTCAGCGATCTTAAACCACAAGCTTTCTTTTTTCAATCGCGTGCCGCCACAATCCGGGCAGGGTACAATGGCAATAAAATCTTCGGCCCATTGCCGTGCTTTTTCGCTGGTGGCATCGGCGTATTGGCGTTTGAGGACATTGATGAGACCGTCGAAGGCCATGTCGTAACTCCATTCTTCACCGCCCCAGATCATGTCCACCTTGATCTCGTCGCCGCCGTGCAGAATGGCATGCAGTACAATTTCGGGTAGTTCCTTGACGGGCGTACTGAACGAAAAGTTGTGCTTTTTGGCCAGTGCACGGAGTTGTTTGAACAGCATGTTCTCGCGTACTTCACCGAGGGGTACTATGGCTACTTCATTGATACTCTTGGTATTATCTGGAATAACCCGCGTCATATCCACCTCATGGATTTCGCCCAAACCTTTGCAGTTCGGGCACATTCCGTAGGGGGAGTTGAAAGAAAACGTATTGGGGGAAGGCTCGTCGTAGGAAAGCCCTGTTTCCTGGCACATCAGATTTTTGGAGAAGTTAACCACCTCTCCCCGCTCCTCCTGGAGCGGGGATGGGGCTGAGGCTTCTAATTCCAGGATTTGAATAAGCCCATCACCCAATTTCAATGCCATGTTCAGGCTTTCTGCCAGGCGCTCGTTGCGGTCGTCGCCAACCTTCAAACGGTCCACCACAATTTCGATGTCGTGAATTTTGTAGCGATCGAGTTGCATTCCGGGCGTGATTTCCAGTAGTTCGGCATCCACACGAACGCGGGTGTAGCCTTGCTTTCGGATCTGCTCAAAAAGCTCGCGGTAATGACCTTTACGTGAACGCACGACAGGAGCGAGAAGCGCGATTTTTTGTCCTGAAAAACGCTCTGTGATGTTTTCGACGATCTGCTCTTCGGTGTATTTCACCATCTTTTTCCCCGTCGCGTAGGAGTACGCCTCGCCCGCACGGGCGAACAGCAAACGCAGAAAATCGTACACCTCCGTTACGGTGCCTACAGTAGAGCGTGGGTTGCGTCCCGTGGTTTTTTGCTCGATGGATATAACGGGAGAAAGCCCTGTGATCTGGTCAACGTCAGGGCGTTCCATTTCTCCGATGAACTGCCGGGCGTAACTCGAAAGCGTTTCCATGAAACGCCGTTGGCCCTCGGCGTAGATGGTGTCGAAGGCCAGACTAGATTTTCCCGATCCACTCACGCCGGTGATCACGACCAGCTGGTTGCGCGGAATACGCACGTCCACATTTTTCAGATTGTGGGCACGCGCACCAATGACCTCGATGAATTGGTGATTGGTAGATGGGTGACCCGCCGTCGCTATGGCTATGGCGGGTAAACTGGTGATTGGTGATTGGTTGTCACTTGATGCAACACCAATGGAGGGGGCTATTTGTGTCTTTGCTTTTGCCATTTCGAGCGGGAAAACAACTTGGATGCTGGTAGGTTTTCGCGAAAAGGCAAAAGTAAGGAGTTTGAATAAAAAAAACGAATTGTTTTAAAGTTATTGCTTCATTTCCCCTCCATCCATCCCCAACAAACCCATCATCCACGCATATTCCAACGCCCGCTCTTCCAGGCGTTTGAAACGCCCCGACGAACCGCCGTGGGATCCGCTCATGCTGGTTTTGAAGAGTAGCACATTCTTGTCCGTTTTCAAATCGCGCAGACGGGCGACGTATTTGGCCGGCTCGAAATATTGCACCTGGGAATCCGCAAAAGAGGTGATTACCAGCATGTTGGGATAATTCCCCTTTTTCATATTGTCGTAAGGCGAGTAGGTTTTCATGTAGTCGTAATCAGCCTTGTTGCCGGGGTTGCCCCATTCTGTGTACTCGCCTGTAGTGAGCGGGATGCTGGGGTCGCTCATGGTAGTGATCACGTCTACAAAGGGCACCCCCGTGATGATGCCTTTGAAAAGATCGGGGCGCATATTCGTTACTGCGCCCATGAGCAGTCCTCCTGCGGAGCGGCCTTCAGCAAAAAGGCGATCGGTGGAAGTATATTTTTCTTTTATCAGGAAGTCGGCGCAATCAATGAAGTCGTTGAATGTGTTCATTTTATCCATCATTTTGCCGTCTTCGTACCATTGGTAACCCATTTCCATACCTCCGCGAATGTGTGCTATGGCGACCACGAACCCCCGGTCAAGCAGGCTCACTTTGTCACGATTGAAGCCCGGGTCGTAACTGATGCCATAGGATCCATAACCTGTGATATGACAAGGGGCTGAGCCATCGCGTGGGACACCTTTTTTATGGACAAGCGAGATGGGCACTTTTACGCCATCGCGCGCGGTGACCCACACGAGTTCAGTCTCGTAGTTGGCGCTGTTGAAATTGCCGAGCACAGGGGCCACTTTTTTGACCTCCTTGAACTTCGTGTCCATGTTGTAATCCACGGTAGTCGTAGGGGTTTTCAAGGAAGAAAAGGTGTAGCGTAAGTTTTTGGTGTCAAATTCGGGATTGTTGTCCACGGAAGATGCGTACGTTGGCTCGCCTATTTCTATATAGTAATCGGCTTTATCTGCCCATCGAAGGACGTGGATCTGGCTAAGGCCTCCTTTGCGTTCAGTGGTCACGAGGTGATCCTTGAAAACGACAAAGCCTGTCAGCAGCACATCCTGCCGGTGGGGCAATACATCTTTCCAATTCACCTGACGTGGATCGGAGACGGGGGCTTCCATGAGTCGGAAGTTCTTTGCTTTCCAGTTGGTGCGGATCAGAAACTGGTCGTTCCAATGCTCCATATCGTAATAGAAATCCTTTTCGCGGGGGCGGATGGTTTGGAAAGTTCCGACAGGATTGTTTGCGTCAAGATATTGGACTTCAACAGTTTGTGTGTAAGCACAGTTGATGAAAAAGTATTGCTCGCTCTTCGATTTGCTCAGAAAAGCGTATTGCGTCTCGTCTTTTTCGTGGAACATCAGCACATCCTGTTTTTGTGGTGTGCCCATGACGTGTCGCCAGATCTTATCGTTGCGGAGCGTCACCTTGTCCTTGGTATCATACAGGATCGTTTTGTGGTCGTTGGCCCAAACGAAGGCCCCGCCGATGTCGAAGGAATCCGGCAAATCCTTCCCTGAGGAGAGATCTTTAAAGTAAATTTTATACAAATTCCGACCGCTGTAATCCACGGTATAGGCCAGCAACTGATTGTCGAGACTAACCTGAAGGCCGCCAAACTGGCAATATTCTTTACCAGACGCGAGTGCGTTCACGTCTACCAAAACTTCCTCGGTCGCATTCAAATCGCCCTTTTTTCGGGTATAAACAGGATATTCCTTGCCCGTCTCAAAGCGTGCGACGTACCAGAATCCATTTTTGAAATACGGCACCGTTTGGTCATCCTCTTTGATGCGGGCTTTGAGTTCGTCGTAGAGTTTGGTGCGGAGCCCTTTCACCGGTGCGAGCACGGAGTCGGCGTAGCGGTTTTCGGCTTCGAGGTAGGCGGTTACGGCGGGGTTTTCTCGTTCGTTAAGCCAGTAGTATTCGTCCGTGCGCGTGTCGCCCCAGACGGTATTGAGTTCTTTGGATTTTTGTTCGGGGTGTGGAGGGATTGCTGAGCTGGGGTTGAATATGGAGCGTTGCACGGTGGAAGTTGTAGATTGATTGGATGAAGGCGTATTTTGGCAGGTGGAAAGGAGGATGATTGTGATGAGTGCGAGAAGGTGTTTCATTGAAAGGATTGATAAGGATTTAGGATTAGAATTAAGGCAAAAGCAAAGCGTCGCGACCGTGTATAAGTATTAGCTTAATGATGGTAGGTTTATGGTTATGTCTCTACTGGCAATAGCGGGTCAAATTTTCACGATCTGGCTGTCTTTGAACAAAATAAAGTCCGCTTTATTGGCGCCAGCCATTACCGCCTCCATTCTGCCGGATTTGAACGCTTGTTCATAATTTGGCCCTGAATGCACCAGTTTAAAATAAAAACCAGTGCTAAACGAAATGGCGTGTTCGTCAATGACTGCATCCGTAGTGCCAACAACATAGGGTACATGTCGTGCAATTGCAGCCGCTTGTTCTTGTGAAAAGCAAGCATTAAGGACCACTGCCTGCATTGAAAATTCACCGTTGAAATATTCAAACAGGCTTTCGAGTTTTTCAGGGGAGACGATCTCGTAATCGTTTTTATCCTCGTTCTGAACCAGAATGCCGCCCATTTTACCGCCTTGTTCGCCATGACCCGAAAAGTGGAGAATCATCGGCTGGACATTTTCCGTAAATTCTTTGAACTCTGTCCTATTAACCGCTCTACGTACGGTCAAATTAAACTTCTCCCGCTCAGTCTGTAACTTCTCTGAAATGCGGGCGTACTCTTTGTCCAAATTCAGTTTGGTCGTACCTGCCGGATTCGCCGTAAGCATCAGGATCTTGAGTAGTTCGGGTCTCACTGGCCCCGGGCTTAGGGGACTACTCGGCCTAGGCGATTGCGTTGCAGGGCCTTTTACCGTATTTACCATCTCCAGCGCCGCATAATTGATCTGCGCCTGTGTCCTTGACCACTCGCTAAAATCGATCATGCCCATGCTGTACTGTCTTTTTGCGCCGTTGAAGCGCGACTGCAGCAGCACTGCATCGGAAGTAAGTTCCTCTAAAAGTTCTAGGGCTTCTTCGGTCTTGCCGAGCGAGATGAGTTCCTGGATCTGTGCTTTCTTATCCATTGGGTAAAATTGAAAGGCCCGCCTACGCCCCTGCCTTCGTCAAGACTACGGCAGATAAAAAGACTACGGCAGATAAAAAGCCTGCGGCGGGTAAACGAGAAAAGGTGAGTAAATCTAATGCTTTTGAGAACCGTCAAAGATAGCGCAAGAGCTTTCGTTTTTCCAAAAGAAGGGGGTTTGGGGAATTTTTCGGCTTGGCTTTGTTTTTTGTGGGGCAGGGGATTACCTTTGCGACCCTTTACCCGCCATAGCCCGTTTAGGGCGAAGGCTGGTTTAGCCTTAAACTGCACATCCTCTATTAAAGTTGGGTGGAAATAGGGAGCCCGCCTTCGTACCTGCCCTCCAAGGCTCGGCAGGCGGGAAGGATGGCAAAAGCGGAAAACCCGCCTTCGTCCTAAACGGACTACGGCGGCCACGCGGGTCATAGCTCAGTTGGTTAGAGCGCCACGTTGACATCGTGGAGGTCACAGGTTCGAATCCCGTTGATCCGACAGGTGTGAAAAGCCCACCTTCGCTAAGAGGTGTCGGGTAAAATGAAAAGCCCGCCTTCGCTAAAGCTTCGGCGGGTAAAGGGTGATTAGCTCAGTTGGTTTAGAGCGCGCGCTTCACACGTGCGAGGTCACAGGTTCGAACCCTGTATTACCCACTTTACCCGCCGTAGCCCGTTTAGGGCGAAGGCGGGTTTGGCCCAAAACGGCACACCCTCTGTTAAAGTTGGGTGGAAACATGGAATCCGCCTACGTAAAGGCTGGTAAAAAGAGAAAGACCCGCCTTCGCCCTAAACGGGCTACGGCGGGTAAACGGGATGTAGCTCAGCCCGGTAGAGTACACGCCTGGGGGGCGTAGTGGATAACTGATTGAATTATAATCAATTACGCATGAAAACAATCGCAAAAGTGTTCTTAAAAGAAAGAATTTAACTTTGCGAAAACCGCTCAAAG